>CAYMXK010000109.1:0-12440 GCA_964393915.1 uncultured Prolixibacteraceae bacterium | reverse complement strand
TTCAATTCGCACTCCTACTTCACACAGTGCTTTAAAAGGCTTTACGGAATAACACCCACAGAATATCAGGCCGAACTTAAGACTAACGAAAAAGCAAAGTAAACCCCCTGTCCGCTGACAATCAAGTGCTTAATGCAGTCTGGCTTTCAGCTGCTCTTCATATAACGATTCGGGAACCAGCCCCGGCTGATTGTAGCCTTCCCATTCTCCATCGTTCCGGTCATCAAAATGGCCTTGATATTTACCTCCGATTAATCCGATGCAATAATTTTTCCCGCTCACCCATGGAGATTGAACTGCTGTTTTTGGCGACCGGCAATTCCACAATACCTGCGTAACACCGGAACGATAGTGAACGATGTCCTGCCTCCAACCGGTACTTCCTGTGCCCGCATACCAATGAAAGAAAACACGAGGGTTTCCGCATCATTCGGGATTGAAAGGGAAAATTTCCCATCCATGTCGGTCACCGAACCAATAGTGGTTCCTTTAACAACCACTGTTACGCCTGGTAACGTTCTGCCCGATGCATCAGAAACATTACCTGTAACAGTTGTCCTTTGAGCTGATAGCGAAATGCCTGTTAGAAAATGACAGGGTGACACAAAATTTATCTTTCTCGCTTCAATTCGCAGTTCGTTTGACTCCTTTTTCAGAAAACTCATATTTCACCACTTTCTCATTGAGTCGGCAGGTCAGTAGCTGGGTTCCGCCAACCTCTTCAAGTTCAACTTTGGGGCTTTCTCCGTTAGCCGGAATAAAAACAGTTCCTATGAAATTATCGTTCTCTTTGGCTCTGGCAAAAATGCTGAAGTAATTATGCCAGTCTGGATCATCACTGGCCCGTAACGAAATTAACGGCATGCGCCCTGTTTTTATTTGGGTTAAAACATTACCAACCGGAATCATATTCATTTTCAAATTACCCGAATGAAGTACTATCTGCTGGTTTTTTACTGTAAAATCAACTCCTGGCTGAAACCGGACCTCAATATTAGCTTCTTTAGCACAGTTTACCTTATCGAAAACGATTGCGAAGTTGTTCTCTTTGTCCAATACAATCCAGCGGTTCCATTGTTTAAGTTCTTTACCCGGGTAGGCATTTGTCGGATTCATTTTTACGTAATCAAAGGTTTCATTTGACTGAAAATCGAGTATTTTCCCCCCAATGCCCTCTTTCCACGGCTGATCTTTGTATTTTGCATGTACCTGCTCTTCGTTGTTTACCAGCACCAGATTGTGCCCTTTGCTCGATGCCTGTGGGTATTCCCAACGCATTTCACCACAGTATTTTTCATCATAACCCGATCTTTTCATCTCACCGATAAAATATTGTCCCATCCAGCTAAGGCTAAAAGTTCCACAATCCAGGTGACCATGGTGTGGATCATCATTCATGCCTGCTTTGCTAACAATCGTTATATTCTCAGGTTGAAAGTATTTTCGCATTGCCACCCAGTCAATATCTTTAAAGTGTACTGAAAATGCATCAGGCTGTCTGGCCTCAACATTGGGTACAGGCCAGATCAGATCGAAAATGCCGTCATCCGAATTAATGAAATTCTGGCGGTACCAGGCGGCGGTGGCCGAACCGGTTTCGTCGACCAGCTTGTTAATCATAAAGCTATTACCAACAGGTTCTCCCCGGCTGTCGCCAAATCCGGCGGTTAACCCGAATAATGCAAAATCGCAGGGATGAGAACGGATCTTCTCATGCATGAATAAATTCACCTTTCCTGAAGTTGCACGTTTAAGTGCTTCCATGAAAAATATACTATGCTCCATTTGCATGCTCCAGTATCCGCGACCTTCCTGCCATCCACCATTTTCGCCATAGTTTTCGAAAAGATTCCAGAGCCCTTCGTACGATCGGGCAACAACGTCAGTCAAATGAGGATCTTCGTTTAACAATGCAAGGGCTGCCATGCCAAGAGCTGAATGACATACTGCTGACCAGTTGCATTTATAGGCTGTTGCCCACCAGTGGTATTCATAATTTCCGCGAACCAGGGTTATTGCTCTTTCAAGAAGAGCACTGCGAATCCGGTCGCGCTGATATTTGGTCATGGCCGGATAAAGCCAGTCGTAAACAATCGAAAGGCCGCGGGCATACTGACTGCTTGTAATATCATAGGAAAAGACAACCTGATCGTCATTGACATTGTATGGCCAAACGCGCGAATAAATGATCTCGAAGTAATGAGCCCTGTTGATCCATGAATCGAGATAACAGAGTTTGTCAGCATATTCGAAGGCCTTTTCGGCATAAATATTATCTCCGGTCATCTGGTACAGAAAAGACAGTGTCAACGCACCTTCAATATGCCAGTTCATGTATCTCCTGTACTCATCAACACCATAGTATCGGGTATGAATGTTTTTCTCCGGAATTTTCATATCCATCGGGGCATTCAGGTATCTGTTGCCTTCCCAACGAATTTTCTCATACAATTCAGCATCGGCCTGCACTGTTTTAATCCGGTCAATTATTGTTTGTTTTTCAGCCTCATCAAAAAGCAAATACGGATGTTTGCGCTTAGTTTTTGATATATCTTCTGTTTCATTAGCGAAATCAGGTTGAGCTGACAGTCTTACTCCATGAATCAGGAGAAAAAGGAAGGCAATCAAAGTCAGTAATTTTCCCATTTTAGTCTCATTTATTCGTTAAACCTGTCGTTTAGTTATGTATGATTTATAATCATTTGTAATTCATCTGTATAAATTGGTTTTGTTTATTAATGGTCAGATGGAATTTCCATGCTAAAAGTTATTCATAACGGTTTGTGTTTCTGCAATCAAGGAAATTTCTTCCGTATAAATTGTTTTTGTTTTTTAATGGTCAGCTGGAAACACCAGGTTGGTAAAGAACCTGAATAACAATATTTATAAACTCATTTTAAAGCAAAGGAGAATCATTTTTTCTCCAGTTTTCCGAATTCAAGCATTGGTGGGTTATTATACTCCAGTGCAGTTTTTCTGACATATTCAGTAAACAGTTCCGGCGTATTATACACTGCACCCTCACTCCAGGCGCCTGCGATCAGGTACTCAAAGCGCTTATCCTCCGTAACCGGTATTTTAAAAATGTGATTCCCGCTCAATGAACTGATTCTGGAATATGTTGGGTTATAGATATCCTTTACCACCAGTGCCGAACCCACAAAATCGATGGTGTACCTGCTCAATGCCAGCTTATCGTCGGGAGAGGCTGCTTCCTCTGTTCCCAGACGAAGGGCAATCCCCTTTTCCACCTTGTTTGCCTGCTCATCCTTGTCGGCACGTATTCCGCAGGCAAAAACAACTCCGTTCTGATGGGGGAAAAATTGTGTGAATGTCACCTTACAGGTTGAATAGCTCTGCCGGGTATAGGCGGTATAATCCTGTGTTAACTCATAATACCCGTTGCCGCTGTCCCAGTTCATCGTTTTAACCCGGATCGTACTGCGCAGCGGACCATTTACCACCACATCAAATGCATAACGGGTGTCTGTTATCTGATCTTCATTGAAATTGGCTTCGGAAATCTTCATCGCCTCCCTTGGTGTAAAACGGGGAACTGAGACAGAATCGGGCCACTCCTCCAGTTCAAAAAGTCCGATTCCCCCGGCACCAAAAGAGTTGCTAACCGTCTGAATATCTGATCCCCATTCCGGATTTATACGGGGAATTCCTGAATAACCGCAGTAATTCCCGATGCACATGTGCTGCGAAATAAGGTGTGGCTGACGTTTACCGTACATATCCACACTTGTGGGGAACCACAGTTTCCATCCAATGTTTTCCGACTCCCACCAGGGAATAATATGTCGACAATAACTTCCAATGGTAGCGTAAGTACCTAAAGGATTCCATCCCCTGCCTGAAAAGCCGAAATAGATATAGATGGTCTTGGATTCATTTGCCTTCAGATCGGTCTGAAAAAAGAGCTCATCCCAAATCCCGTCCTTGTTAAGATCGTCAAGTTGGTAGAAGATCTGGTGACCATTGGTCTCCTCCAGGATACCGTGCCCTCCAACAAAAGCAAGCTCTTCCTGTGTGGGAGCAGGCTTTGAAGGTAACTGAGGATCCACAACTGTAACCCACATTTCATGTAACTTTTTTACAGGAAACTCCTCATGCGTGATCACAACAGGACAATCATACCGGTCAATATCCAGGGGATTATGAATTGTAATTTTCATACGTTGTGCAGGTTCAAAGTTACCCTCGGTATACCAGCCGCTCTGGCCAAATCCCCAAGAAGGCACCAAAATGGCTGTAACAATTGCTACGCACAACATGTTTTTAATCCGATTTTTTCTCATGGTATAATATAAATTTTACAACCAGGTTCATTCCTATCTTTCAGAATGTATAATTAGCCTGATTTCGTTCTTGCCGCTCTTTAAACTTTCGAGCGGACCGGCAACTGGCTGTTTTTTATTACGTTCTGCACCGAGAATATCCGTCGAAACCGAATACCTGTTCCCCTTCCAGTCTTCAAGCCCCTGCCCGGTAATTTCATACACGCCTGCAAAATCGAAATCGATATAGGGAGATCTGACCCGTTGCGGAGAACGATCAGCCAGAAAATGCACATCCACCCCTTGGGGTAAGGTCTTAAAAACTACATTCGATAGGAATTCAGGTTTGACAATACTGCTTTGATCACCATAAAGGTACTTTTCTGCACCCTGGTAATAGACATTCCTGTCAAACCTGAATCCGGGATATTCAGGAATATTTTCCGTACCAATAATGGTATAAATATTATTGTAATTAATATCATTCTGATAGGCAATAGGGATCTCCCCTGCTACCACCCCGGAATGGGGTTTGTAAAATACGGGAGAGAAACTTTCAAACTGATAATTCCAGTCGCTGTTCACAAACAGATTATGCACATAGATACAATTCGCCATTGATGTACGGATTTGCCCCTGGAAAATATTGTTATCGACCAGTACCGTCGCTCCGTGCCCATTTTGAAGGAAAAGTGCCGGGGCAGTGCAGTCGTAAACAATATTCCCGGTAACACGGGTGCCCTGAACCGACCAGTCGAGCCAAATCCCTGCATATTGTCCTACATCGCCAATGTGAACCCGTCTTACTATATTGTTCCTGATGATCAGATCCACCGCATTGTGGATTTTCATTCCTCCTGTCTCAAAACCGCCAAATTCATTTTTTTTGTTGATATCCTCAATGAGGTTTTTCTCAATAATACTTCGTGCCCATCCCTTAAAGCCATGAATCCCAGCCTGTCCGCAATTACGAATAATATTATTGCGAACGATATGATGTCCCACTGTCTCTGCGTCAAATCCCTCATTTTCGCCCGAAGGGTCGTTCCCGCATACAATTGCAGAACATCGGGCATCGGAAATGATGTTGTTTTCGATAATCCAATACTGTCCCCAGTAGGTACCGATCAGTCCATACTGAAAGGCTTTGAAATACGCCCAGTTGGCAGCAGCGTGGGCCATTCTGAAGCCACTTACCGTTATGTATTTCAGTCCTTTGGCTTCCGGAAAAAAAATGCATTGCCGTACATTGATTTCAGTCAGCTCCATATTTGGATTATCATAGCCACGGAAATTGGCGTAAATAATGGTAGTATTGTCTCCATCCTCAATATGAAAAGCTAACGGGCTGGCTTCCATATCCTTTTTATTTGGCCGTTCTTTCAGTGAAACGCCATTCAGATATACATCTCCCAGATGATAATCCCTTCCATAGCGGATATAATTACCGCTTATATTGGTCTTAAAAGGATTGAAGTCGCCGAAAAGGGAATCAGGCAACTCAACTTTCCAAACATTAGTGCTGTATTTTTGCCATCCGGTAACGACTTCCGATCCTTTCAGGATTACCTCTTCTCCCTGTGCAGCTTTATAGGTTATGCGCTGCTCTTCGGAGACGCCTCCCCTTGGAGGTTTGATCCATTCACGATAGGTACCTGCCCTTACGATACAAATATCGCCCGGTTGCATTACATCGGCTGCCTTCTGGATGGTTCGAAAAGGCTGTTCCTTTGTACCCTGGTTTTTGTCATTCCCAATTACAGAGACAAAATATTCATTTGCAGTTACAATACTGGCACCAAAGAGAAAACATAATACTAAAACAATCAGTTTCTTCATATTTATGTTATTTTGTTTACACCTATTGTTAAAAGAATATAACTGTTAAATTGCTGCCAGCTCAATTCCATTACCCGTGCCCAGATTACGTGAATATTTCTTGTCGATTGGATTATTCCAGTGTTCGTGAACGCCAAGGCTCTCCAATCGATGGCCGTCTCCGTTTGGAGCATAGACCGATCCCGATGGTGGATTATTGGCCAGTGCTGCCTCATGCAATGATGTGTCGCAATTTCGCATATCTACCTTGAACCCGGTGTTAACTCCTTTCGGGATATCGGTTCGCGGACCAAATTCAGCAGTCAGGAAATCAGTGGCAACTGAATCGTTGGCCACCGGATCTAGCGATACCAGCAGGCTGTTTGGCCAGTTTCCATTAAACGGAGCCATATTCCATTTAATCGGTATCGAATCGGAATGGTAACAGCCGTAAAGCATATCGCAAACATTAAGCAGCGTTTTTCCGCCCAGATCTTTGTGTCCCATTACCTCAACTATTGGGTTGTACGTATCGTATCCGGTGTTATATCCCTTTATCATGTTATGTTCGCGGCCATCAATGGTGCCATAGTGGTTTTTGCCGCTTAGTGTGACCCCGGAGAATGGATGCCCCTTGGCAATGTACATGTTAATCAGATAGTTTGCCTCCAGTGCACTGGTCGCCAAAGAAGTACCACAACGGTTTGGAATATTATAAGTCACCTGGGTTGGTGTCCATTCAGCTTTTTCTCTTCCCGGAAGTCCCCCATAACCGTCAATCATTTTAACTTCAGGAAAAACACTTTTTCTGGAGTGATTGTATTCCATTAGGATTATTCTTTAAAAATTACTCAATATAAATTCGTATTCATTATTTTATCGTGATCTTGAACGTATAAGCCATTTGTCACTCTTCCGGAATCGTCTGAAGTGAAATTATCTTTCGTAGGTCATTGCAACCTGCTTCTATCATTTGTTGGGCTATTTCCAGACCAATCCCCTGCGACGTTCCGGTTATAAACCCATTTTTCCCTTTCAATCTTTCATACCTTTCATTTATCATTAGTGCGTCCATCAAAATCATTTCTGCCGTACTCAGGTTTCAGTGGAAATTTCACAGGCTGGTTGTCGCGTGTGGAGCGGTAAATGGCGGTAAAAAGCTCTACCGTTACACGCCCGTCTTCACCTGAAACCAATGGCTGTCGGTTGTTCAGTATGGCGTCGACAAAATCTTCGTTCTGCAATTTCATATAGTATTCCATCGCGTTGATGGAGTTGAAAAAGTCGGAATCTTCCTTTTTCCAACCTTCCAGAAGGTTTTCCTCGCCAGGAACTGTCCAAAGGTCGTTTACCGGCGGTTCGGTAATCGACGACATGCCGGCAATGAACATTGCACCGCCGTCGGTTTGCACGCCTACCGAAGCGCCATTACTGCCGTGAACATGCACTTTCCCATAAATCCCTGGTTTTTGCGAGTTACTGACAATGATGTTCCCAATAGCGCCGCTTTTGAATTTCACGATAGCCAGCGCCGTGTCTTCCACTTCAATGTATGGATGGTTCAGGTTGCGCCAAACACCATAAACCTCGTCGATGGGGCCCATCAACCATTGAAAAATGTCGATTTGATGCGGCGCCTGATTAACAAGAACACCTCCACCCTCCATTTTCCAGGTTCCCCTCCACTCATCGCTTTCATAATATCGCTGATCGCGCCAGCCGAGCATATTGATGGTTCCCAAGGCAGGCGTCCCTATCTTTTTTTCATCAATCGCCTTTCTGAGCCGTTGCACAGGTGCATAGAACCTTCGCTGGCTCACTACCCCAAGTTTAACCTGATTTTTTTTGCATGCCATTATCATCGCATCACAGTCCTGCAACGAAGAAGCCAATGGCTTCTCAACAAGGCAATGAGCTCCTGCTTCTGCTGCCTTAATTACGGCATCGGCGTGAAACGGATGAGGAGTGCATATTACAACAGATTCAATACCGGCATCGGCAATCATTTTATCAATATTGTCGAAAGCCTGTATTCCATATTGAGATGCAAAATTGTTTGCCTTTTCAATAGAACGGCTGTAAATGGCTGTTAATTCTGTGTTTCTACCTTGCTGAAGGGCTGCTGCATGCAGGTGTGATACCTTTCCGCAGCCAATAATTGCTGTTTTGATTTTTCTCCCGGACATACATTTATGGTTTGAGTACTACTTTCAATAATCCCTTTTCACGATTGTGCAAACGGCTGAACCACGCGGCTCCTTCCTTCAAAGGGGCAACAATGCTCAGAAGCGGGTCTATTTGGACTTTTCCGTTACTTATTAAATCAATAGCCTGCTCATACTCACCGGCGATGGCGCAGCTTCCCTGTAACCTCAACTGACGGGTAACCACCTGCTGAAGCGGTAAACTTACCTCTGCTGCCAAATTTCCGACCAATGTAATCTGGCCACCTTTTCGTACCGATTCAGTAACCGTTTTTAATACCGGCGAAATCCCCACCACTTCGATTCCAATATCGGCCCCTCTTTCGCCTGTCAATTTTTTAACTTCTTCAGAAACATTATCATTTTCTGCATTGAGAACATGGGTTGCACCAAGATTAAAAGCAAGATCAAGTCTGCTCTGGTCTATATCAAATGCAATAATTTTTCCGCAGCCGGATAATTTAAGCAACTGAATTACAAACAGTGCAATCATTCCTGCTCCCCCTACAACCACGGTGTCGTTCAGCGAAATATCCGTTAGGTTTAGTGCATGCAATGCCACCGCAATTGGTTCTACCATTGCTGCATGTTCAAAACTCACGTTATCGGGCAATTTGTATAGTATGTGACTGGGAACGGTAACGAATTCAGCGAAGGCGCCATCCTTTTTAAATTCGGCACACGAAACGCCCAAAACCATCCGGTTATCACTCAGATTGTAGAACCCTTTTCTGGTATACCAATCATCGAGCCGGTATATTGTAGAATCAAATGTGACCCTGTCACCAGGCTTCCAGTCCAAAACCTTATCCCCAACACTATGAATAAATCCGGCAGCCTCGTGGCCCATAATTAAAGGAGGAATGCGCCTGCCTGTGCTTCCGTCCATGCCGTGCACATCGCTTCCACATATTCCGGCAGCTTTTACTGCAATCAACACTTCATCAGGTGCAGGTACCGGTATAGGTACCTCTTTGTAAACAAGCTTGTTATACTCTTCAAGAACCAGTGCTTTCATCTGTATATTTTTTTTGTTTTTTAATGGTCAGATGGAATTTCCATGCATAAGGTTATTTATTCCGGGTTACGTTTCTGCAATCATGAAAATTTCACGTGAATTATTGTTTAATTTTTAAATTGCCCGCTGAACTTCGTTCCGTCATGTTTGGGACATATATTCATCCCGGTTTGTGTTGATTGAACATGGCTCATTTCATACTACATGGATTGAATTAATCCGTAAAGTGAGATAACGCCATTGTATGCAATAAAACAGGAAAAAATTAACGCCAGTATCATTCCTGCATTAAGCAGGTAACCTGCTCTATACTCACCCATATCTTTCTTATTGTTAACCAGATATATAATAGATCCTACAATCAGGGGCAGGACAAATACATTAGCTACCTGGGTTGCAATTTGAGCCGATATAGGGTTAGCCCCCATCACCGGAACAATCAGGCCAACTACTGCAGCAATGGCCGTAAGCCTTTTAAACTGAATTAAATTTGTATCGAGTTCACCATTTCGGTAGTCGGCTATTAATAAAGGAGCCACCATTAAAATAGGGAATACCGACGACAGGCCGGCGCTTAATGTTCCCACCACAAAGATAAGAACGGAGAACCGTCCGGCCAGAGGTTCGAGGGTTAACACCATGTCAAGCACCTTCTCAATGGTTTTCCCATTGTGGAACAGAGCGCCGGTGGCGGTAACCATAATCGCACCGCTGATTACGAACATTAATACAGCAGAGAAGATTGCATCTTTTGTTTGTTCTCGTGTATTCTTTATCCCCCATCCCTTTCCTTTCATTAGTAAGGGCCTGACCAAAAAAGTGGGGGCAGCCATGGTGGTGCCAACAAATGCCGCCACCATAAGTTTGCCCCCGGGAACTTTTGGAATAGTAGGGTTTAAACCTGATGCAATTTCCGAAAGAGGAGGCATCACAATAAACATGGATATAATAAAAGAGATACCCATCAGGGTAACGAATATAATCAGCACTTTTTCGAAAAATGAGTAGTTCCCCTTCAGCAACAGGCCATAAAAAATAACGATAATAAATATGGCGATACCTAATACCACCCAATAGCTTTCGGCCGAAGTAGCTGGAAAGAAAATATGGACGAGTTCATAAATCGCATTGGCGGAAATTCCCAAAATACCGGTAAGCGAATTCCACTGCCCCGCCACAACACCAATAACTATGGCGATAGCTAAGAACTTGCCGTATTTGATTTTTTTCCGGATACTATGAATGGCAGTTTCGCCTGTTACAACAGCATACCGGCCATAGGCTTCCATCATAATTCCTGCAAAAAATGCGCTTAATGCCAATACCCAAAGCAACTGCATACCATATTGGCTACCTGCTTTAGCCATAGATGTTACACTGCCGGTACCTATTGTATAGCCAATACAAAAAATACCAGGGCCAAATGCAAGCATCAGTAGCCAAATTTTTTTAAGAAAAGATGTCTTTTGATTGTTTTGATTCATATCCATTTCAGGTTTTGTTACTTAGTCCGGTCATTTAAAGCACTTTCGTTGTATGCTTCGGTTGTATCAAAATAATTAATCCCAAAATCAACTGAGGCTCGAACCACATCATTTATGTCAATCTGGTTTTGGTTGCCCCAGTATTCTCCACCTGGCTTTAATAGTTTTATTAAAGTTCATACAATTTTAAGTTTTATCACTTTTTATTCCAGGGATAAAAATAGGTTAGGTCTGTTATTCACATTTAAACAACTGTTCCCTTTTTTGTAACTTTTAGGGCAGATTGTAGAGAATGTTGCAGACTGACACACCAGGGAATCCGGTTAATTGTTGTCATTACCGTATTATAAATCAATCCAACCGTTTAATAAACAATGTTTTTTTATATGAAAATATTCTTTCAACTTTGGAGAAGAAAATCAACGGGCATGAAAACCTTTATCTGCATTCTTGCAATGGTATTTGTTGTTAGCCGGGCAAATGCCGATAACAATAAGATACTCCTCAATATGGAGAAGGGTCATGAATATATTTATGACTGGGTAGTAAAGACCTATGCGAAAAAGGAAACAGGCGACTCCTCTAATCTTGCTGTTCACCGGAAAGTGCTTAGAATGGAGGTTTTAGATGTAATACCCGAAAGGGAAATCACCTTAAAAGTAAGTTTACTTAAAAATTTCAGGGAGCTTCCCAACAGGGTCATCAAGAATAAGACCGATTACTTTTTCCCTGATTATTATGACGATATGGGGGCAGCTTATGGCCGCGACCTTAGCGAAGAACTATTTTGCAGGGTAAACTTTGTCTACCGGCTCAATCTTTTGGAATCAACCCTCGAACTGGTAAACTGGACAGACCTGCTTCTGGAAATGTCGCAGCTGCTACAGGAATATGGTTATGATGAAGATATCAGGGAGATGCAGATTGAAGACCTGAAAAGCCGGAAATTGCATGATTTTTCTGCACATGTGTGGTTTTTGATGGAATATAACAATTCTACAATCCTAAACAGCAGCCAGATTTCCAAACCAGAAGGAAAGGAAGTTCTGCCATACAGCCGCGACAAAAAGGGGTATCAGGTGGTTACCTCCGGGAAAGATATATTTTCAGCCGACAATAAATTTTCCAGCACATGGCTGAATCCCGATAACGGACAGGTTGTAAAAATGGTGAAAAAAGTTTATCACGAGCGCAAAGGGTTGGGAATAATCGGTGGAAACTGGAATATAACCGAAACCAATGCCAGTCTGATAAAATCGGGTTTACCCCGACCAAAAACCCTTTATGTGTCGGGAACTGTTTCACACCCGGTAAGCAATAAAATCCATATCACTTACATGGAGCGCCCATTTGGTGTTGAAATGCGGAAAAGAACCGTGTTCCTTGATGAGACAAATTCCTTTACCATCGATTTTGATTATCGTCATGGGGGTTTTGTGTATATTGAAAATGAGAATCTAAATAAATTTCAGCCTCCGGTCACGTTCATGTTTTATGCCGAACCCGGCGATTCCCTGAGATTTATATCCGAAGGAAACGATCTGCCCCGAAACGTCAGTTTTGGTGGAACTCGTATGGCAGAAGCAGAGTTGTTGGATGAAATAAGAACATCGATTTCTCTGCCAAAGCTTTC
>CAYMXK010000108.1:0-12472 GCA_964393915.1 uncultured Prolixibacteraceae bacterium | reverse complement strand
GGCATCTCCTAAACACGCCTCAACTATTTTTCTGTTTCAGTTGCGGCCTCTTCTTCCTCTTTCATCCTCTCCTCCTTGGTTTTGAAGTTGCCTCTTTCAAAGTCGCTGAAATTGTTGGCCACCATCATTCCCGGAAGTTCATCCAGGGCATCGTCAATGTTGGATAGCCATGCCACCACAATTTCATCCTTTGGATAAATGATGAGCATGGCGCCTCCGCCGAAGATATTTCCACGCGCTGCATAAAAATCATCTCCCCTGCTGTTTTGGAGAAAGAGAAGCCCGTTGCCCACGCGCAATGGTATTTCGCCTGCCTGAGGTGCAGTGAGCATTTTGCCTTTAACCTTTTCAGACATGCCATTTGCGTATAGCAGGGCATTGCCCAGTTTCACCAGGTCTTCGGCCGTTGAAAGGTAACCGTCGGACGGCATCCTGTACCGCAAATCACGGAAAGTTGCGTTGATTACCTGGGCGACCATGTCACGGTCAAAAAAGCTGGACCTGCCTTTTACAGTTGCCAGGGGATTGTCAGGCACTGTATTTTCCATGCCCAGTGTGTCGGTAACCCATGTCCGCAAGAGCCTTGAAAAAGATTCGGCTTCAACTTCTTCCATGATGGCCCCCAACAGATTGAAACTGAAGATGGTGGTATATTGGTACATTCCGGGAGGGAATAGCAGCGAGTCATTCGCGAAGCTTTCGATCCCTCTTTTCACACCTACATTTAAACCTCTCCAACTCAACTCTTCTTCGGTGGGGGTTCTGATGCCCGAAGTTTGATCAACGAGGTTCTGCAGTTTTAAGGGATATTCTTTTTCAGGGAAATCAGTCAGGTATTTCTGAATGGTACTGTCAGGGTCCAGTTTACCCTCCTCAATCATTTTATAATAGGCCAGTGAGGTAAGAACCTGCGTAATCCCTCCTATGCGGTATTTGGTATGCCGGGTGGCAGGAACCTCCAGATCCTTGCTTGCCAGTCCCAGTCCCTCGGAATATACCAGCTTCCCCTTGACGCTGACAGCCATAGAGGATCCCGGAACAAAACTGCGGGCCATGTAAAAAATAGCCTCTTTTCTGGATTCCTTTATGACTTCCCTGTATTTGTTGTCAATAATTCGTATGGAATCCTTCTTTTCGGAGCAACTCATGTTGACCAGTGTGCTGCAAATCAATAAACTCCAAATCAATTTTTTTGCCTTCATAAATTTTACTTTTCCAGTTGTTATTCAATTTTGACGCCCAAAAATATTGAATCTCTTAAAATTTCCGAACGTGTCGGAGATGTTTTTGTGTGTTTGAATGCTATTTCCGTAAGGACAAAATTTAAAAAGGGCAATTTTGTTTGATTCGTGAGCTGATTTCGGTAAATTTGTAAGACGTAAAGGCTTGAAATAATTACATAATTTATTAAATACCCGCAAAACAATGAAAACAGGTGAAATAAAATTCCAATTCTTATTGCTGATGGTTATAATGCTCATAATACCATCATGTGCAATAAACCCGGTCACGGGAAAGAAGCAGCTGATGCTGATGTCGGAAAGCCAGGAGGTGGCCATGGGAACAGAGTATGATAAATCGGTCATTGCTGCTTTCGGGGAATATAAGGACGAAGCCCTTAACCCATTTTTAAACAGAATCGGTGATGAGATGGGATTGATTTCGCACCGATCCAAACTGAAGTACCATTTTAAGATTCTCGACACTCCTGTGATCAACGCTTTCGCTGTACCTGGCGGATATATCTATCTTACCCGCGGAATTCTGGCTCATTTCAACAATGAAGCAGAGTTGGTCGGGGTAATGGGGCACGAAATGGGACATATCACTGCCCGACACACTGCCAGTCAGCAAAGCAGGCAGCAATTGAGTCAGCTGATTTTAATCGGCGGTATGATCGCATCCGAGGATTTCAGGGAGCTTGCCGGATATGCCATGCAGGGCATGCAACTATTGTTTTTGAGTTTTAGCCGCGATAACGAGCGGGAGTCCGACCGGCTGGGTGTTGAATACTCCTCTAAATTGGGCTACGATGCCGATAAAATGGCCGACTTTTTCAAAGTTCTGAATAAAATGAATATGGAAAGCGAAAATGCCG
Organism: uncultured Prolixibacteraceae bacterium; assembly: GCA_964393915.1. GTDB lineage: Bacteria > Bacteroidota > Bacteroidia > Bacteroidales > Prolixibacteraceae > UBA1413. Next base: position 10,374 of record CAYMXK010000108.1, on the reverse strand, counting down.
GCGTACCCACTTTCATGTCGACTCACCCGGATCCGGGTGACCGCTATAATTCTGTCCTTTCCCATTCTGCAGAATGGCAGCAAAAGCTTGATGTAACAGATTGGAAGGTGAATACAAACAACTATCTTGCAATGATCGACGGAATGGTGTATGGCGAAGACCCCCGGCAGGGTTATGTGGATGGGAATGTTTTTTATCACCCTGAAATGAAATTCCGATTTTCTTTTCCTGCCAGGTGGAAGCTTGTAAATTCGCCCTTCCAGGTAAGCATGGCTCCGGAAGATGGCAAGTCAATGATCATTTTTACCCTGGCTGGGGGAAATAGCCTCGAAGAGGCTGTCCAAAACTCCATGAAGCAGATGAATCTTACCGTCATTGCCACCAGACCAGTCAACGTTAACGGAATGCCCGCCATCGCCGTCAGCTCAAAGCATACTGCTCAGGATCAGAATACCGGAGAGACACAGTCCCTGGAACTTCTATCCTATTTTATCAATGATAACGGAAAGTACTTTGTGTTTCATGGTATCTCCGCAGAGAGCGATTTCAATACCCACGTCGGATATTTTGAGAACACAATGAAGACCTTTTCCAGGCTCTCCGATCCAGCCAGGCTTAATGTAAAACCTAAAAGGGTGCTTGTCAGGAAAGTTGCCCGGTCGGGTTCACTTGCCGAAGCATTTAAGGTTTTAGGTGTGCCTCAGCCATTGATGAATGAGTTGGCATTGCTGAATAACCTTGAACTGACGGACAGGGTAGAGGCCGGCCGCCTGATTAAGATCATCGGGGAATAAGCACCCCTTACATTGCAAAAGTCCTTGATACGATCAGCGAAAACCCTGTGCCGGCTCCCAGTTGGGTCCCATTAAAGTGTTGATATAATGGAAGATCAGTTAAAGCCGAAACATTCCACTTTTCCCGCCACGAGTAATTGAGTTGCGGCACTACAAAAAACAGGACGCTTCCGGACGACACTTTGCGGATGTTCTCCATTTTATCATAACCCCTGATTTCATTTTTAAGTTGAATGATGGCTGTCCAGTCTCCTTTGAGCCATGGATACATAAGATGTTTCGATACGTACACAGATGTATAGATCCCGGTTCCCGGCCGGTAGTCTTCTTTGTTGGGAAGGTGGGCCTCCATGCGGGTGGTGAGGAAATAGCGCATTCCCGTGAAGGAATTTTCCTTTACCACTGACGCAGTGAATACTCCGCCATAAGCCCCGAGCGTGGGCTGAACCTCCACCGGAAGTTTTACATAGTCGGCCAGTTGCAGGTTTCGCGACGAAGGAACTTTCACTCCCCATCCTGCCGTGGTGTAAAACCTATGGGTATGGTCACTGTATACACCATGTCTTGCAAGGGCCACAAAATTCGACAATCCTTTGCCTGTAAGCCGGTATCCCTGCCCAACGTCATAGTCCTGGGTTTTGTTGAAAAAATAACCTGATTCAATCTCCAGTGTCAGATTGCCGGTTATTCCGTAACCAACAACGGCCGATAGGTAGTTGTAATATGCCCTGCTAATCAGATCAAAATCTGAATGCTGTGAACCTTCATAATATTGTTTTCCTTGTCCCGATTTGTAGAACGAAATTACCCGGAGAGCGTTTTTTTCGAGAACAAGGAGATTGTCAGAACCCCCCACCGGATTAACGGAGGAGAGACACTGACTGCTCAGCAGGAAAGGATTGTATGTAGTGAAGGTGATTACAAATGACAATATTCTAATCAACCACATTAATCTCGATGGTCTTTGATTCACTCTGGTTCCCATTGGTTATTTTGCAGGTTATTTTGTTCTTTCCTGTCTGGCATATGGATGTGGCATATATTACCTCAGATCCGGACCCGAGTATATCTCCCTGGGTGGCCGACCAGTAAAAGATCAGGTTGCTTCCCGTTGCGGTGGCTTTAATATTTGTGGTTTCTCCGGCCGTTAGGTTGTATTTTGCGGCAACGAGCGACACAAAGTCAAGCGGCTGTTCCGGCTCCTCCTGATCTTTTCCTTTATCACAGGCGGATAGGGCCAGGACCAGGAGAAGTAAAACCAAAGTTATGTGTTTCATCTTGTAGTTATATTGTTTACAGTTACTTATCTTTTACACAACGTACAGAGAAGCCATAGCTTTTCGGAAATGTATTCCAGCGGCCCACATCATTGGCATATAAGTCGAGACATCTCCGCCACGCTGCATTTGTGCCATAGGAGGTGGAGGTCCACACATATTCCGCGCGTCCCATCAGACTGTAAGCCCCCTCTGTCGATCTTCTGCCGGCCAGCCGGGCATCATATCCCGATTCTCCGCCCATTTTGAGGCTGGTACCGATATGGGTTCCCCGCCATACATTAACCATGTCGGCCTGTGTGCGGCTCATTCCAAGGTGCATCTCCAGGATCTTGAACTCTTCGTCGGAAGGTATATGCCAACCGGTAGGACAGATTCCACAGGCTCCTTCCTCTTTCGATCCGTTCATGGCTGCATCCCATGTGTAAAGCAAACCATAGGTCTTTGCATAACTGGTATCATTGTTATATGGGTAGGCCGTAACCACAGAATTGTCCGGTGCATGTCTAACCCTGAGGTTATCCTTCATCCAAACCTGTTCCCCTATCCGGACGATCCTGTATACATTACCATCCACATCCCGGAGGCAATCAATCAGTGTTGCAGAGGCTGATGCTGTCTGGTTTTTCGAGTCTGTTACCTCAAGGCTGAAGGTGCCTGCGCCTATGCCTTCTATATCCCTTGTGGATGCTCCGTTTGACCAGGAATAGGTATATGGGCCATAACCGCCAGCTACTTTGGTTATGATTTTGCCATCCTGACTTCCTGTTTGTGAGGGATCTGTAATTTCAAATTCAATCGACAGCGACAGGGGTGATGGCTGGGTGACTTCAAATGTGTCGGTTTTGTTTTTATTTTTTGAATCAATAACCTCTACATAATAGGTGCCGGCTGTTAACCCATCAATGTTCCTGGTTGTTTTGCTGTTTGACCATATAAAGGTATAAGGTTGGGAGCCGCCGGAAATGCTCAGAATAATGGCTCCGTCGTTTCCTCCGAATTCAGAAACATGGGTAACCACTCCACTGATTTTTATCGGTGTCGATATTTCTTCCGCCTCTTCCTGGCATGACCAGATGGTTAGTGCAAGCAGGATTAATACAATCGAATGGAAGGGTTTCATGGTCAGTATCCTGGTTTTGGCAATATCCTCAAAGTTACCTGGTTTTTAATTTATATAAAAGTTTTTTGATGACTTTTTCCTTGAAAAACAGCATTGCGTCTGCCGGAAGCACTGCCGTCGAAGTTCTGGATAAATCTCCGGGAATTATCATTGACAGGCAGAACAATTCTATTGCAATGGGAGGGATAGGCGGTTTATTGATCATGATTAACGGAAACTTCGTTTTTGCATAATTTCGGGGGGGTCAACACAGCTGCCCGAAAGAGGGGAACCGCTTCAAAAGAGGAGCGCAGGAGGGTTAGCAACTAACTGTCCCTGAACTTAGGTGCTTTTCCGGCGATGCCTCAGATCCAGCCTCTTATTCTATAGTACGCCAGTGCCGACAATTCCCGCATGATAAGTATCTCATATTTGAGGTGGTTCCATACCTGGTAGCGGACCTGAGTATTTTGGCCAACATCAGGAATAAGCGTTTGCCTGCCGCCGAGCTCTTTGTCGACAAATGAAAAATCGGCTTCAGCGGCATTCTCGAAAGCCGGAAGTGCGTTCACTTTTTCGAAACCGGCTTTACTGAAGCTCAGGACGGCTCTTCGCATATGTTCGGGCGAGGTTATGATAAGGATGGGTGTTTCTTTTCCGATCAAGCGGAGACATTCCAGAGCCTGCGCCCTTGTATTGGTCCCGGTGGATTCAAAGCGTACTTTGGAGGGGCTTACTCCTCTCATTATCAGTTCGGAGCGCATTTTTACCGGCGTGCTTAATTTATCTGTTGTATCTCCAGGCATTACAATCAACACCTCGCACTCCGGACAATCGCCTGCTGCTGATGAAGCGAACCAGCTTCGCATCAGATTCGATTCGCTCGGCATCCCGCTTCCACCCAGCAACACAATTACCTCAGGCTTCCATTTTAAAACAGACTTGCTTGTTCCTAACCAATAGTAGCCCCAATAGGGAAGGGTAGTAAAAGCGACGGCCAGCAGCACTGTAAAGAAAAGCCCGGCCATGACCAGAATTTTTCTGAACAGTCCGAAAATTTGAATATTTTTGGGTGAAATTCGTCTCGTCTTTTTTCGTTTCATCTCATTAAATTAGTAAAACCGGGATAAATTTTGGATAACTCTTAAATGATCTGATTTTGGATATAAAAGTAAAAAATAAACTGCAAAAGATTTTTGAGAACCACTTTGGTAAGGTGGTCACCTCTTTTGAAATGCTTCCGTTGTCGGGATCCTACCGTGAATATGCCCGGCTGAAGAGCGAAAATATATCTGTTATCGGAGCTTTCAATGCCGATGTGAAAGAGAACATTGCCTTTCTTACCTTTTCGCGCCAGTTGGCTGAAAGTGGTGTCCCAGTTCCTGAAATTTACGCCGTAAGTGAGGATAAAACCCTCTATTTGCAGGAAGATCTCGGAAGTGTAACCCTTTTTGACTTCCTGAGTGATGTCCGTAAAAGAGAAGGATTTTCACGTACCATTACAGATGAGTACAGGAAAGTGTTATCGGTTTTGCCCGAAATACAGGTCACTGCCGGAAACAAAATCGATTATTCAGTTTGCTATCCGCGGGCTTCCTTCGATAAGCAGTCGATGCTCTGGGATCTCAGCTATTTTAAATATTATTTTCTGAAACTGGCAAAGATTCAGTTTGATGAGCAATTGCTGGAAGATGATTTTGAGCGGTTTGCCGGTTATTTGCTCACCGCCGGCAATTACTATTTTATGTACCGCGATTTTCAGTCGCGAAACATTATGCTGAAAGATGGCGGCGTTTATTTCATTGATTATCAGGGTGGCCGCAAAGGCGCCCTCCAGTATGACCTGGCTTCTCTCCTTTACGACGGCAAGGCCGATATCCCGCAACAAATACGAAATGAACTTTTAGAATATTATCTCGACCATCTGGAAAAAATTATTCCCGTTGACCGCTTCGAATTCATGCGTTTTTTCAGGGGATTCGTAATCATCCGTATTATGCAGGCTATGGGTGCTTACGGTTTTCGTGGCTTCTATGAGAAAAAGGAACATTTTCTGAAAAGTATTCCTTATGCGCTGGATAATCTGGATTACCTTCTGAAGAGTCTGGACCTCCCGGTGGAGCTTCCGGAACTGACCAGAGTACTGCAAGCCGTAACAAATTCCTCTTTTCTGCGGTCAATTGCACGCGAGCAACACAATCTGACCGTTCGCATTACCAGTTTCTCCTATAAAAAGGGTATCCCCGCCGATCCCTCAGGCAATGGAGGCGGATTTGTGTTTGATTGCAGGGCGGTAAATAATCCGGGGAGATATGCGGAATATAAATCATTGAGTGGAAAGGATCCTCTCGTTCAGCAGTTTCTCGAAGAAAAGTCGGAAATGAAACAATTCATTGGTGCTGTCAAATTACTGGTCGACCAGTCGGTAAAGAATTATATCGACAGGGGGTTTAACCATCTTTCAGTTAGCTTTGGTTGTACAGGTGGACAACACCGTTCAGTATATTCTGCTGAAAAATTGGCTGAATATATCGGAAACAATTATCCCGTAAACGTTGTTTTGGTGCACAATGAACAAGAAGTCTGGAAATGAGTAAAGCTGCCTGCGAAAAGAAAAAATTTGAAGATGCAACCTCCCCGAAATTTGAATGTAAAAAATGTGGGGCAAAAGTCAAAAAGGAAGAAAAGGTTTGCAAACCGCAAAAAATTAAATGTTAGAAGTATACCTGTTTGAGGGTGTGAAAATTCTTTTTTCACCTTTAAAAAGGATATTTCAGCATATTTTTTGCAAATTTGCACCGCCAGCAAATCAGAATTAAACACCTAAATTGTTGAATATTAGTTTTTTAACATTATTGTAATTATTGTTTTATATGGGAAGAGCATTTGAATACCGCAGAGCTGCCAAAGAAAAACGGTGGGATAAAATGTCAAAAATATTTCCCCGCTTGGGAAAAACCATCACCATGGCTGCCAAAGAAGGGGGTCCCGAGCCGGATAGTAATTCTGCACTGCGGACTGCCATACTCAACGCCAAGTCGCAAAATATGCCAAAAGCCAATATTGAAGCGGCTATAAAGAGAGCTTTCGGCAAAGATGCCGAATCATTCGACCAGATCAACTACGAAGGCAAAGGCCCGCATGGCGTTTTGATTTTTGTTGAGTGTGCCACCGATAATAACACGAGGACGGTTGCCAATATTAAGAATTATTTCAATAAATCAGGCGGACAGCTTTCTCCCACCGGTTCTCTCGAATTTATGTTCTCCCGTAAAGCTGTATTTGAATTCGAAAAGCCTGAAGGACTGGATATTGAAGAACTCGAACTCGAACTTATCGACGCCGGGCTGGAGGATATTGAAGAACACGAGGGTGAATATTTTGCCTATGCTGATTTTACCAGCTTCGGAGACATGAATGCGGCATTCGAAAAATTGGGAATCAATGTCACCAATGCCAGCCTTAAGCGGTATGCCAATACCCCTGTGGAGTTTCCTGAAGAGCACATGGCAGACATCGAAAAACTGATTGATAAACTCGAGGACGATGAAGATGTTCAGGCGGTTTATACCAATATTGCCTAATCGCTTATAAATGCTTCAATTTCATCAAGTTGGCGTAACATCATCTTTTGATGTTGCTTTCATATAATTGTATCCACCTTTCAACGGAGATTCCCGCCACCAGTTCGCCGATTAATTCAAAAGGGATTTGGTCCGGTTTTTTAAACCTGATGCAGCTCTTACCCATATCAAGTTTTAGTTTGCTGTGTTTGGGGTATTCATTTACAAACCAGTCAAGCATTTCTTTATCTGCATACAGGCCCATATGGTAGAGGGCAATGGAATTCTTTTGGGAGGCAAGGTTTATAAAAGGTAATGGTAGCTTCGGGTCGCAATGGTATCCTGGGGGATAGACTGAATGGGGAACTACATATGCGATCATCCCGTATCCCATGGTTTCAATAAAACCTTCCGGCAGGTTGGCCAGAATAGTTTCCCTGATTTTTTGTACAGCTTCCTTTCTCCCAACCGGCAAAATATCAATGTAGGTGTCAGGTGTGATGTTATGGATTTCCATCATTGATGTTTTTATGGTTTTACTTTCCGGATTTTCCTTGCTGCATCAAGATACTCCGGCAACGCTGCAGAGCCATACCAGTTATAGAGGTCAGCAGCCAGCAGATTCTCCTTTATGGCCGGATCAGTCTGCAAAATATCTTTGGCCTCTTCCATTGATGCTAGATCCAGTATAAATATACCCCTGTAAGATTTTTCATTTTTTCCGATCGGACCGGCAACGATCAGTTTTCCTTCTTCTGCCAGCCTTTCCATGTTACTCATGTGTCCTGCAAAGCTACTGCTCGTCAGTTCTTTGTCGGCGGTTGTGTTGCTGCCGGTTTTCAGGATTACAAGAATGTAGCTCTTCATGCCATAATCGTCGGCACCCAGTTTTTTTGCCAGGCCGGGATCATAATCCGTGTTTCCGGTTTGTCCAAATACCGGAAATGACACAGCCACAAGTATCCATATAATACAAATCAGTCTCATATTTCCATTATTATTGAGTCTGCTCCGAAAAGCCTTTATATGCAATCGGGCACTAAGATCCAAATGATTTACTAAGTGTATACATTTGAAATTCAGCTCTTTGTGCAAATAAGTGTTTTGGTGCCTTAGTGGCAATCTGAAATTTTTGATTTATCAGAGTTGACTCATTATTTACTCAGCTAATATAGTACTTTCTCATTCAACCTACATGCAGTTTCTGGTTGTCCTGTCGCCTCTTTTCCTGTGTTTACCTTGATTTTAGGCTATTTAACCGGTAATCTCATACAGGTTTGCTATTTCATGAGTTATTTTACTCTTCTGTACTGAAAAATTTAAACCGCTATGATGATTCCAACTGGTAACCATGTATCCTGGTTTGGTGAGCAATGGAGACGGACTTCCTCCCTCATGCCTTCTTTTTCAACCACCTATTCCTTCGCGGAAAAGGGCTCCAGGGAGCAATATTCAACCCGGTTTTACAACCGTTTCAAATCCTTACAGGAAGAGATAAAAAGAACCAAAAAACTAGCGGATGCCGGCTCCTTTCTGCCTGAATTATCGGGTTTTTTGATTAACGTTTACGATTTCCCCATAAATTCGCCGGATATTATCCTCAACCAGAAATTCTTTAACGTATCCCGAAGGTTTTTCAGGGAAGCCAAGGCTTTTGATACCAGCCTGAAACCGGAGGAGATCTACCAGGCCTTACGAAATGTCTGGATTATGAACGGCCTTCAGCTGATGCTCGGACTTCCGGTTGAGCTTACGCCCGCTATATTTGCCTACAGCCTCCTCTATCCCTACAGCGATAATCTGCTGGATGATCCTTCTCTTAACCGGATCGACAAACTGCTTTTCAGCCAGCGTTTTGCGGCGCGGTTGCGAGGCGAACCTGTAGTTATGAGCGATTGCCGGGAAGAAAAGATCAGTTGCCTAGTAGGTATGATCGAAGACCAGTTCACCAGACAGCAATATCCTGAAGTATATGACAGTCTGCTTGCCATTCATGCTGCACAAACAAACAGTATCTCTCTTCAGGGTAGCTCAAATGGTTTGTCGCGGGACCAGATAATGGAGGTTTCATTCGACAAGGGAGGAGCGTCCGTTTTGGCAGATGGCTATCTTGTGGCCGGAAGACTTACCCCCTCGCAGCAGCGGTTTTTGTTTGGCTATGGCATCTGGCTGCAGTTGGCCGATGACCTGCAGGACATTCCTGAAGACCTGGAGGAAGGCGTACAGACACTTTTCACCTCCGCCTCCTCAAAATCTGAACTGACCGTTGCATTGAACCGTACTTTCCATTTTGGCAGAACCATTATTAAGGATATTAGCTGCTTTCCCTCAGTCTTTTGTGGTGATTTCGGAAAACTTATGGTGCATTCCATAGAACTTATGCTTATACAGTCTGCCGGATTAAATCAGATATATTTCCCTGATACTTATGTAAATGAACTGGAAGATTATTCTCCCTTGCACTATGAATATATCCGAAAAATGCGTAAAAAAGGCACTTCAAAAAGGATGGGCATGGTCACCCGTCTTGTGCAGGGCTAATAGCCGTTTTCCTTTCCTTTGTCAATGGCAGGAATACCATACTTCATCCATTCGGGCATAGGTTGGCCCTTCAGGTAATGATTGAAAAACTGAAACATGCGGTTGTCAAGATCCATCCGGTTGCCCCAGCTTTCCGCTTTCAGGTTGTGCGGCTCGTTGTTGTAATTCAGCATCCACACGGGTTTGTCGAGCCGGCGCAGGGCAACGAACATCTCAATACCCTGGTACCATGGAACGGCGCCGTCGTTGTCGTTGTGCATCATTAACAGGGGGGTTTCCACCTTTGGCGCATAAAACAAAGGTGAATTTTCTATGTAATGAAGCGGTTTTTCCCAAAGTGTCCCCCCAATGCGGCTCTGTGTTTTTTCATACTGAAACATTCTGCTCAGGCCCGTTTCCCAGCGTATTCCGCCATAAGCGCTTGTCATATTGGTCACCGGCGCGCCAGCCATGGCTGCGGCAAACATATTGGTCCGTGTGATGAGGTGGGCTACCTGGTAGCCTCCCCAGCTCTGTCCCTGAATACCTACCTTGTCTTTATCAACATACGTATGGGTTGAAACCAGGTGGTGCACGCCCGACACAATCGCATCATAGGCTCCTTGCCCGGGGTAGCCGGTTGTGTAAGTAATATCGGGCATGAAAACCAGGTAACCGTTGCTGGCATACATTGTCCGGTTAATGGTCGACCTGCTGGGTGAAGGCGACTGGTACCTGTGCAGTCCGTCGGAAAGCCTTTCATAAAAATAGACAACCATGGGATACTTCCTGGCTGGATTAAAATTTTCAGGCTTTAGCAATAATCCCCTTAATTTCTCCCCTGTGAAGGAGTTCCATTCAATAAGTTCTGCTGTTGCCCAATTGTAGCTCTCCTGCTGAGGGTTGGCCTCGCTGACTTTTTGCTGATGCCCGAATTTCAGATCACTTGTCCAAAGGTCGGGAAAAGTGGAGACATCCTCTTTTGTCCATAAAAACTTATCTGCATTCTTAGCCTTTATGAGAAAATTGAAGTGAAAACGGTCCATTAAAAGTTTTTCCGGTTCCTTTATGGAGGAAAAATCAGCGGTATAGAAACCTGATTCTAAGGAATTCTGGTT
>CAYMXK010000107.1:2677-12577 GCA_964393915.1 uncultured Prolixibacteraceae bacterium | reverse complement strand
GATTGAACTTTCCGGGGGGATGGTTCCCGAAGAAATGCAGGGTACATCTATGGTTCCGCTTTTAAAGAATGAGCCTGTTGCCTGGCGTGAATCGTTTCTGTATGAATATTTTCAGGACCCCTATGCGCCTGGTATTGAAACGATGGTGGGTGTAAGAACCAAAAGATACAAATACATAGAGAGCCCTGATTTACCCGGTGATATCGACGAACTATATGATCTCCAAAGCGATCCCGGTGAAATGAATAACCTGATAAATAGTCCTGAACACCAACCCATTCTGGCAGAAATGATTAAAGAAATGGAGAAATTGAAAGCCGAAACGGGGTTCTTTGATCCAGGAATTTTTAAAGACAGATTATATAAAACCATCTCAGATTAACAAACTTAAATTCAATACTATGAAAACACCATTCTTCTTTTTCAAACCGCTTGGTAATGTATTGTGTACATTGGTATTAATTTTAATGCCCTTTTCCAACGTTTGGGGACAGGTAAAGGTTTGGGAAGGAACCCTGACCATTCCCACTTATGGCTGGGAAGACGACGTGAACCCCAAATTCTGGGCGATGGAAGCGGGGGCCAAAGGCGCAACCACGGTGAAAGCCTCCATTACTTACCCTTACAATATGCAGGACCATCTCTCCAGAAAGCTGGAGGATATTACGTACAAGGCGATTTTCCTTGAAAATGAATATTTGAAAATAACCTGTCTGCCCGAACTGGGAGGAAGGCTTCACTCTGTCCTGGACAAAACCACCGGCCACGAAGCGTTTCACAGGAATGACGTAATAAAGCCCAGTATGATTGCAATGAGAGGCGGTTTTATCAGTGGAGGGATTGAATGGAATGCAGGTCCTCAGGTACATACGGTGACGATTCTTTCTCCTGTTGATGTACTTAGTGGCCAGAACGATGACGGATCTGCCTACATCGAGGTCAGCAACCTGGAGAAAAGCCTCAGAACACGCTGGACGGTTAGGGTTACCCTGCATCCGGGAAAGTCGGTGCTTGATGAAGATATCCGTATTTACAATGCTACCGATGCCATGAATCCCTACTATTTCTGGAATTGCACCGCTTTTCCGCAGCTTAAGGGGACCAGGTTCATCTATCCCATGAGCAAGGGTACCGATCATTACGGAGCAGAGTATTTTGACTGGCCGGTGCATGATGGAGTTGACTTATCCTGGACAAAAAACTATGATGAAGCCGCTTCCATATTTGCTGTTGATTGTGCATATGATTTTTTTGGTGCTTATGATACAGACCTGGACCGGGGCATTGTACAGGTTGCCGACCATAACGCACTACCTGGGAAAAAAGCCTGGACATGGGGTCAGGGTGAGTATGGCCGTATCAGCATGAAAAACCTGGGAGATACTGATCCGGAGTATATTGAAGTGCAAAGCGGCCCCCTTCAGACGCAGTCAGATTATGGACTGCTTGCACCCGGAGCATCAGTTTCATGGAAAGAATACTGGTACCCGGTAAACGGACTTAAAGAGGGATTTGAATTTGCCACAGAGAAAGTAGCCGTTCAAACCAGGCACAAACCAAATAGTGTAAGCATCAGTATAATTTCGACTGAGGTTATGAAGGGCGTGAATTGTGTTGTTCTTGCTGGTGGAAAGGAGATCAGCCGCAAGGTCATGGAACTATCACCAGTCACTGCAATAACCTCAGAAATGATAAAAAACAACCATGATACGGTCATTATATTATTGGAAACAGCATCAGGACAGGAGCTTGCAAAATTCAAATCACCTCTTTCGTATCCTACAGTTATTCCCCTTGATGTACCCTCTTATTTTAATAAGGAAGATGAACATCTGAGTGCGGAGGAGCTGTACCTTAAGGCTCAAAAGTTTGACAGGGCTCTTGACCGGGTGAGTGCAAGGAAATATTACCAGGACGCGCTTAAGATCGATTCACTTCATCTGGCATCGTTGCGTGATCTGGCAGTCCTTGACTTCGAGCAGGGCTTATACGAAGATGCAAAATCAGGTTTTGAAAAAGCCCTGAAGCAGATCCCCAATGATGACGGACTGGCCTGGTATTTCCTGGGGCTTTGCCACTTACGGGAAAATGATACCGATGGGGCGGCCAAATGTGGTTTTAAAGCTTCCAGATGTCTGGGCACAGCCGCCAGGGGTTTAGACCTTGTTGGCCGGAGCCGTATGCTTGATGGAAACTATTCAGAAGCAAAAAAATATTTTCTCGATGCCTGGCAGTCTGACGCCAATGATCCTCAATTGTATCACCATTACCTCCTTGCCCTATATGCCTCCGGAGAAAAGAGCAAGGCTGCCGGACTGGCAGGAAAGCGGTTGGAAGAATATCCGACTGAACTGGTGCCGGGGTTCATTCTGATTTTGTCAGATGTGGATAGTGATCTTCATGTGAAAAGGATAAGGAATTTTGTAGGTGAACTGGATTTTACGATGCTGGCAACCAGCCTGGTGTTTTCAGGACTGGGGCTAAATAACGAAGCAGCAAAGGTTCTTGAATCGGTTTGTATAGATCCTGTGTCGCCTGCCGACAGGAACCATCTCATCCAATACCGGCTTGCCTATCTGAATCACCTGAACGGAAATGAAACTAAGGCTGGTGAGTACCTTAGATTTGCTGCCGCCAATTACCAGGACTTTATCAATGCATCAAAACCTGAAATGGAGGAAACACTCCTTTATGCACTTAAAGTGAATCCAAAGGATGCCGTGGCCTCCTACCAGCTGGGAAATCTGTATGGCAATTTCGGCCGTCTTACTGAGGCTGAATTTTACTGGAAAAATGCTGTGACATCCGGTCCGTCGCTCAGTGTTCCCTGGCGAAATCTTGGCCTTTATTACTGGGTAGTTAAGAATGACCATAAGGAATCGGAAATATGCTACAGGAATGCGATCAAAGCGAGACCTTTAGACCAGACCCTTTACCGTGACCTGGCCAAAGTGCTTGTTGACAATAATTTGAGAAAGGAGGCCATCGTTCTTCTTGAAACAATGAAATACAAAGGAACCAGAAGGTCAGATATAATCATTGACCAGGCTCAGTACTATCTCGATGACGACAGGTACGATGAATGCATCAACCTGTTAACCTCTGTGCCCTATTTCGTTAACTGGGAAGGATCAAGTATCACCTGGGATATTTTTAATATGGCCAATGTGAAAAAAGGTATTTCACTGTATGAAAAAGGAGATTACCGGTCAGCCCTCAAAGCATTTGAAACAGCCCTCACATTTCCGGAGAGCCTGGGAGTGGGAAGGTCAATGAGAACTGAGGAGGCAATGGCCTGGTTTTGGAAAGGCAAAACACTGATCATGATGAACAAAAACAAAGAGGCAAAAATGGCCTGGAAGTCAGGAGCTTCCTCTCTTGATGGATCGGATGTGCAGAACAGCTACAAAAAACTTTGCGCTGATCTGGAAAAATAAAAAGTCCTCACTGGCTCACATGGGCATTTGTAGATTATCCCCGGCCCAGGTTTCACCTGCCTGAGTTTTTTGGCCGGCTGGATTTTGAATAGTTATTTTTAACAGACAATTCATTAAACTGTTAATTATGAGACAGATATTTGTTTGTATCCTGTTATTTAACCTGACATTTGGCGCTGGAGCAACTGTCCGTACCGTCATTGATCCTTCCGGAGGATTCACGCTGGAGAATAAATTTGCCCGATATGTTTTTGAACCTGTGGGAATGGGATTGTCTGCCATGGTTGATTTGGAGACGGGTTACAATCATATTGATCCGGTAGATGGAAGTCATCTGTTGTGGGAGGTTGTATTTGGCAAGGGCATCCAACGCCCTTCAATTAGTAACAATTATAAACCATGCAGTTATGCCGTCTTGTTTAGGAAAACAAATGGCGAACAGGTGCTTGTCCTTGAATGGAATGACCTTCGCTTTTGGAATCAGGACAGCATCTGCTCTGTAAAGCTTACCATTGAATTGCCTGAAGACAATGGTATAGCCCAATGGAGGATATCTGTGAGCAACCTGTCGGATTACTGGGGACTATGGGAAGTTGCCTGTCCCTCAGTAAACGGCTTTCCTGCTGAAGGACGATACGATGTTGCGTTTCCCACAACCGGCAGTGGCGGGCACCTGATTAAAAACTGGAGTGCAACTCTGAAGCAACGTTCACCGTCAGGCTTTTTTCCCATGCAGTTGATGTCTTTTAATAACGGAACAAACGCGGTCTATTTTTCAAGCAGTGATGGCGAATCGAGGGCAAAAGACTTCTATGTGAATTCAAAGGAGAAAAAACTTTCCCTGGTGAGGTATCCGGAGAATATGGCAGTCACAGGTTCTGATCTTCCTGATTATTATCCGGTCTCCTTTGGACCATATCAGGGGGGCTGGCTGGAGGCTGCACACCGGTATCGCGAGTGGGCGATGCAGCAAATATGGACAGCCAGGGGACCTATTTCCCAAAGGCCTGAATTCCCTGAAATAGCTACCAATATCGGGTTCTGGGTCAGGGACACCTGGGTTTGGGACCTGCCACCCGATGTTAATAAAAACACGGGTGATCCTTTTTCCTGGCGAAGGGATGAGCGTGACCCGCATGAAATGAACCTTCCCTTCCTGAATGCCATGAAAACCATGGGCGTGCCGATTGCTTTTCAATGGTATGGCTGGCATCATAATATGTTTGACTTCGAATACCCTCATTTCCTACCTCCCTTAAAGGGATTTAAAGAGCGGACAGCTGAACTTGTTGCCGCCGGGGCCCTGATTGTTCCTTATATTAATGGCCTGAGCGCTGATAGCAAACTTCCTGACTGGTATAAATTTGACCCCCATGCAATAAAGGACCAGTCGGGCGGCCTGCATCAGAAGTTTTACAGGGATGGGTCGGGATGGCTGACTCCCATGTGCCCCAACCAGAACTTCTGGCACTATTCCATCAACAACGTGGTCGACAGCATCATTAATGTGTATGGCGCCAATGGCATTTACCTCGATGAAATATCATGCAACTCGCATGAACTCTGTTTTAACCCGGGCCACCGGCATCCTATGGGAGGCGGGCGATACTGGGCAGACGGTTACCGTGACCTCTACCGTAAAACTCTGAATATCGCACAACAGGATGTTAAACAGGCTGTTATTACTTCGGAATCGGCAAATGAAATCTTCTTTGACCTTGTCCATGGAAATCTCTTTACCGTCCATCCGACAGATTACGAGATTCCCATGCTGCAGGTGGTATATTCAGGTTATACCCTTTTTTATGCAAGCAGATGCAATTTCAGGCTGAGTGACCTGCTTTTTAACTTTGGAGTGGGACAGGGATTTATTGACGGGCGCCAGATCGGGTGGATGGATTTTGACCTTTTCAGGCCGGAGTTCAGCCAAAAGCTGGAGTACATGAAAAATTGTGCCAGGTACCGGATGGTTACAAAGGAATACCTCACATTTGGCCGTCTGTGGGAACCTGTATATCCGGTTAATGAAGTGGCTGTATTTCAGGAAGAATTTCCCGGGGGCGGACTGCACACCGGAACGGCTCCTAATGCCGAAGCAAGGCTTTGGCAGGCTGAAGATGGCAGGATTGCCATTTTTATTGCCAATTATGTGAATGAAGAAGTTGAATTTTCCTATACCATCGATCTGGCAAAATATGGCCTGGATGCCGAAAATTACCAGGTAACGGAGATCACCCCTGAGGGTAACCATCCCATTTCCCGGTCGGGAAAAATGATTTCAAGGAGTGAAATCCTACAACCGGCCAAAGTGAAAGTAATTGAATTTGCACCAATATAACAGACTGGGCTAAAAACAACGGATAAATTGCATTGAGATGAAACGATTAATGATATCAACAGTCTTGCTTTTTGTACTTCAGGTACAAATGGTGTTAGCCCAACAAGTTGTGGACGCATCAAAAGGCCTGGTTTTCAGCAATGAGCATGTCAGTTTTGTGTTTGATCCGGAGAATATGGGTCTCTCATCGATGAAAGACCTTTCAACGGATCACGAACACATTAATCAGGTAAATGGAAAGCACCTGCTTTGGGAAGTCGCTTTTGCAAAGGGCAGCTATATTTATACAATTACAAACAATTACAAACCCTGTTCATACGTCAAAATTGACACTTTAGCCAACGGCGATACCAGGGCTACTATGGAATGGAACAGGCTGAGGTGGTGGAATGAAGATGATGCAGTGTCGGTAACGGTAATTGTTGATTTACCCAATGACACGGGTATTGCCGATTGGAGGATTTTTGTGGAGAACAACAGTGAATACTGGGGCTTGTGGTCTGTTTTATTCCCTATTGTCAATGGCTTCCCTGAATCGGGGAAATATGATATTGCCCGCCCTTCATTTGCCAGGGGAGGTGAATTGATCACCGCGAGCGACCAAAAGCTCAGCGGGCGTTATCCGGGCAGCACCTGGCCCATGCAGTTTGTATCTTTCAGCAATTCAACAAATAGTGTCTATCTGGCAACCAAAGATGCAGAAGCGAGGGCCAAAGAGTTTGTTGTTGAGCCGGTTAAAGGACTTGACAGTCAGAGGTACCCCATAATTTTTGATGGAAGAAGACACCGGAGTTTTGACCCGGAGCCGGGAGAAAGGATATACATTGAACATTACGTGGATGATATGGGTGTTCAGGGCTCCGATTATCCGGATCATTATCCGGTGGCATTTGGCGTTTATCAGGGTAATTGGGCCGATGCAGCCAGGATATACAGGCCCTGGGCCCTACAGCAGGAATGGTCGCAAAAGGGACCAGTCTCCAACCGGATTGATATACCGGAAAGCATACTGAAAACAGGTGTTTGGATCAGGGACAACTGGGAATGGAATGGTGCGCAGGGAAGCCCTGAGCAGATGAACAAGCCATTGCTGGAGGCCGCCAAAAAACTGGATGTACCGGTGGGCCTGCATTGGTACAGGTGGCATACTCCTGAATTCGACAACCTATACCCACACTATCTCCCGGCAAAAGATGGGTTTGAGGAGCGGGTCAGTGAGCTGAAAAGGAACAACATTGTGGTTATGCCATATATCAACGGGTCGAGTGTGGACATGAATGTGGCAGACTTCAGCAAGTATGAGCCGCATGCGGTCAAAGACGAAGCCGGTGGTTTGCGGCACCACTACTATTCCAATAATTCAGGGCGGTTGCTGTCGATGTGTGGTTTCCAGGTTCAATGGCAGGATGTGGTGGAGTCGCTCGTGGACGACATAAGAAACCAATATGGGGTATCAGGAATTTATATTGATCAGGTATCCGGACTTTATCATGAGTTGTGTTTCGACGAATCGCATTCACATCCGCTGGGAGGAGGGAGCTACTGGACCCGCGGAAACCGCGACCTGCTGGAGAAGGTAAAAAATGTGGCACTAAAGAACGGGGGTGATATGATTGTTACATCCGAAGGTGCAAGTGAAGTGTTTTTCGATATGCTCGATGCCAACCTGTTGTGGTCACAACCCTCAGAGAGAGAGATCCCCCTGATGCAGATGGTTTATTCGGGATATACCATTTTCTTTGGGAGTACCTGCGACTATACAAAAAGCGACAACTTCTTCAGGTATGCCCAGGGCCAGGCATTTATTGACGGCCGGCAAAACGGATGGATGGATCTGGGTTTATTCAAGCCTGAATTTCAGACTAAGGTTGATTTTCTCGCGCAATGCGGGAAGTACAGATTAAAAACACTTAAATACCTGGTTTACGGGCAGCTTCTCGGACCGGTTATCCCTGAAAAAGTGATAAGTACCTTCAGCGATGATGGCTTTGGCTGGGGTATGTATGAGAAACAGCGAGTTGCAAATGTTCCATCTGCTGAAGCGCGTTTATGGAAATCGGAAGAGGGTAGTCTCGCGATTCTTTTCAGCAATTATTCCGGTAAAAAAATAGACTTCTCCTATAGGATCAATCCGGTTGATTACGGATTTCCGGATGGCAAATGGCAGATAAAGGAAATTGGTTTAAAATCTGCAAAAGATATTGGTGAGTTTACCGGCATTGTTGACCGGACAGAAATTTTAGAGCCGGGTAGGATAAAAGTAGTTGAACTGGTTCCTTACAGGTGATTTTATTACAGTTAAAAGGGTCTTTGGAAATTCATGGGCATGAATAGTAAAAAACAATAATAGATATATGAATAAAAGAACATTTCTTAAAAATGCGGGATTGGTTGGATTGGGCGGCATGCTAAGCATGGAAAGTCTAGCAAAAATGTTTGAGAGTGTATCTGCGGTGTCGCCGGCACTCTTAGCCGAAGAGGAGGATTTCTGGGCTACTATCAGACAAGGGTACAGACTTAAACCCGATTTTATCAATCTTGAAAACGGGTACTATAATTTCATACCCGAACAAGTCCTCGAAAGGTTTATTGAACATGTAAGGGAGGTAAACTACCACGGTTCCTGGTACATGCGAACGAAAAAGGTTGAAGATAAAAAGGCAATGGCTGCAAAACTCGCCGCGGTTGCAGACTGTTCTCCTGATGAACTGATTGTTACCAGAAATACCACCGAATCGCTTGACATGATAATAGGCGGGCTTGACTGGAACCCAGGTGATGAAGCAGTTTATGCTGAGCAGGATTATGGTTCTATGCGGGATATGTTTTCCCAGGTTGCAAAAAGATATGGTGTTGTTAATAAAGTGGTTTCAGTTCCAAATCATCCTGAATCAGACGAGGAGATTGTAAATCTCTATGCATCAGCCATAACCGAAAAAACCAAACTTCTAATGATATGCCACATGATCAATATTACAGGACAAATATTGCCTGTTCGAAAAATTTGTGATATGGCACATAAGAGGGGAGTTGAAGTGATGGTGGATGGTGCACATGCATTCGGACATTTTGCATTTAAAATTCCGGATCTTCATTGTGACTACTACGGAAGCAGCCTGCATAAATGGATGAGTGTGCCGCTGGGTGCCGGGATCCTTTATGTGCAAAAAGATAAAATAGGGAAGATATGGCCTCTCCTTGCTTCAGGTGAGAAAAAACAGGATGATATTTCAAGGCTTAACCACGTGGGAACACATCCTGCACATACCGATCTTGCCATTGCCGATGCACTTGATTTTTATCATATGATTGGAATAGAAAGGAAAGAAGCCAGGCTGAGGTTTTTGCAAAATTACTGGACTTCAAAAGTAAGGGATCTTCCTCATGTGATTATAAACACCCCTTCTGATCCGACACGCGCCTGCGGGATTGCAAATGCCGGGATCAAGGGTATGAAGCCTTCTGATCTGGCTGAAAAACTGTTCAAGAATTATAAAATCTATACTGTAGCGATTAATGGTGCAGGAGTGCACGGGTGCCGGGTCACACCAAATGTGTTTACAAGCACTGCCGAGCTTGATGTACTCGTAAAAGCTTTTACTGAATTAAAATAAATTACGAAATGAAAAAAACATTCTTATTGTCCATTTTCATTCTGTCTTTGTCGTTTGTACTTAGTGCGCAGGATGCAGAAACAAAACTTAAAGAAAAAGGAATTGTGTTAACAACTCCATCAAGTCCGGTGGCGAATTATGTAAATGTAGTCCGGGTTGGAAATTTGCTCTATCTCGCTGGCAAGGGTCCCTTAGGAGCTGATAACAAGTATATTACAGGCAAAGTAGGCAAAGACCTGACTATTGAACAGGGTTATGAAGCCGCCCGGTTAACTGCTATCAGTCACCTGGCAGACTTAAAAAAAGAGCTGGGGTCATTAAACAAAGTAAAACGTATTGTAAAAGTATTGGGTATGGTCAACTGTACGGAAGATTTTTATGATCAGCCCAAAGTAATCAATGGGTACAGTGACCTGATGGTGGAAATTTTTGGCGAGAAAGGAAAGCATGCAAGATCTGCGGTCGGAATGTATGCCCTTCCATTTAATATGGCTTTGGAGATTGAGGTGAT
>CAYMXK010000107.1:0-2577 GCA_964393915.1 uncultured Prolixibacteraceae bacterium | reverse complement strand
AAAACTCCGGTAATCGATGAATTGGCAAAACAGGGAATACGGTTTACAGATTTTTATGCAGGGAGCCCGCTTTGTTCGCCTTCGCGGGCAGTTATTATGACAGGGAAACACTCCGGGATCAACACCATCCGGGGGAATATTGGCTACTACCCTGAGCAGGACCGTTATGACCGTGTTCCCCTTGGGAAGAATGAAATTACCCTTGGTGAGATGATGCGTGGTGGCGGGTATCAAACCGCATATATCGGTAAATGGCATCTGGATGAACCCTGTAACCTTGATACCTGGGCCTTTAACCGGGGTTTCGATTTTGCCATTCAGGAACAATGGGGCTCCTGTCCCGGCGGGATTCAATATGATGAAGAAATGCACTGGATAAATGGCAAGCAGGATTCTGTTTATTATGACCCCAATGAATATGATTGCAAAGATGAATTCCGCACCAATATCGCGATTGATTACCTGGAAAAAAGAGATAAGGAAAGGCCCTTCTTTCTGTTTATGTCCTATCGTGCACCTCACGCGAATGAAAAATACATCCGTAACAAAGAACTTTATTCCGGCAACGGTTGGCCGGAGAAGGAACGCATGCATGCAGCAAAGATTACTTTACTTGACAAACAAGTAGGACGCATTCTAGGGAAGTTGGAAGAAATGGGGGAGCTGGATAATACTTTGGTAATTTTTACCAGCGACAACGGTCCGCACGCAGAACTGGAGCATGATCATGAATTTTTTGATAGCAATGGAGTTCTGAGAGGGCTTAAGAGGGATACCTATGAGGGAGGCATCCGGGTTCCCGCCATTGCGGTATGGAAAGGAAAAATAAAGAGCGGGGCAGTTTCTGACTATCAGGCTTGCGGACAGGATTTTATGCCAACATTTGCTGAGTTGGCGGGTATTGAGCCGCCTGCACAAACCAACGGTGTCTCCTTTTTACCGGTGCTAACCGGAGAAAGCCCAAAATTACGAAGTTTTTTAAGCTGGGAATTTCACAGTTATGGTATGGAAGAAAGTAACTTCAGGCAGGCTGTAAGAATTGAAAATATGAAAGGGGTACGTTATGGAGTGAATTCAAAAACGGAGCTTTACGATCTGGATAATGATATCTCAGAAAACAGCAATATTGCCAGTCAGCATCCGGATCTGGTGAAAAAGATTGAAAAAATATTTGAGGAGGAGCACGGTTATAATGAACATTATCCTTATGGAGGATATAGTCGAATTAGCAGAAATGAATAATCAAAAGAGTTTTTTGGATTTTCGAACAGATAGATCAAAAGAAATAATAATGAGAAATAAAAAGTTTGTTTTTGTTTTGGCAGTATGGGCATTTTCAGCCGGATCGGTAAATTCGCAAATTGTGGATGTAAGTCCGGAAATAATGAAATACGATAGCTTCATTTGGCCATCTGAAATCCCGGACGATTGTCCTTTTGAACAGTCCAAAGCGTTTAATGCAATTAAATTTTCAGGAGTAAAAAGCGGTTACCGCTATGGTGATACATGGTATCCCTCCTGGGCCTCCAACGATACGCTTTATTCTCCATGGACGGATGGAGCAACCACCATGAGACTTGATGGACATTTCGATCTTTCACATTCCGGCGCAGGCCCACACCGCAATCAGTCTGCCACCGGAATTATTACCGGGGATGATCCGATGACTTTAAAGGCTTACAGTACAGGTGTCTTCCTTTCAAGGTCAAATCCATATATGGGAAGGTACCCATGCGGGTCTTTGGTTCATGATGGAGTCTGGTATTATGGTACCTATTGCCTGGGGCCTGACGGCAGCACGCAATATGGAAATATGACAGTCAACTGGCCGTTGCTGGGGCCTTTTGTCGGGTTCCGGCACTCGGTCAATTATGGCCGCACCTGGGATGAGACTCCACATACACCATCAAGTCCCTTATTCGGAGAAACCGGTATTAATGGTTATCCGGTTAAAATCGGAGCGCCCCATTTTGTTGATTTCGGGAAAAACATGGAGCATTCACCCGATGGCAAGGCCTACCTTGTGGCACATGGTGCCGACAGCCTTACAACAGCCAAAGACTGGCGGTACTGGAACAACAGCTGGATAACCGGTGACCAGGTCTATATTCTGCGCGTCACTCCTTCAATTGAGAATATAAACGATATTACAAAATATGAGTTTTATGGTGGAAAAGACAAGGCTGGAAACCCAATCTGGACGAAAAATTTTGATGAGATCAAGCCTTTACTGGAGTGGAACAACAACATGGGATGCGTTACCATAACCTATAATGCGCCGCTTAAAAAGTACCTGATGTGCGTCACTGACGGCGGAAATACCGTTTCAAAGATGAATACCTATATTCTCGAATCGGACAGGTTAGACGGCGATTGGAAAATAATAACCTATCTGAAGGACTTCGGTGAGCAGGCTTATTTTGTAAATATTCCGACGAAATTTATAAGTGAAGACGGCTTGCAGATGTGGCTGCTTTATTCGGGAAATTTTGCAAAGGACTGGAACGGGCAGACGATTGTGGAAAATCCCCCCGGCAGCCATTACGGAATGGTGTTTCAGAAAATACAACTGATGAA
>CAYMXK010000106.1:0-12666 GCA_964393915.1 uncultured Prolixibacteraceae bacterium | reverse complement strand
ACAGTCTGAAAATCTTCTCCGGGGGTCTGGGTGTGCTGGCAGGTGACTACCTGAAAGAAGCAAGTGATTCGAAAGTTAATCTGGTGGGTGTTGGTTTGCTATACCGGTATGGTTATTTCAAACAGACCATCAATATGTATGGCGAACAGATCAACAATTATGTACAGGAACATTTCTCAAAAATTCCTGTACAGCCAACCTACGATGCCAACGGAGAGTGGATTGAAATAGAGGTCGAACTGCCGGGAAGGTCTGTCAAGGCCAGGGTATGGGAGGTCCATGTAGGTGCTGTAAAACTCTACCTGCTCGAAACTGACCATGAAGTGAACCAGGAACATGACCGGACGATAACCCACAATCTGTATGGCGGCGACAATGAAAACCGGCTTAAGCAGGAAATGTTACTGGGAATCGGTGGTATCAGGGCACTGCGTAAAATGTCGTACAATTCCGATATTTATCATTGCAACGAAGGGCATGCTGCATTTATCGGGATCGAACGAATAGCGAACCTGATTGCCGATGAAGGTCTGGCATTTGCGGAAGCGCGGGAAGTTGTGAGGGCATCCACGTTGTTTACTACGCACACACCCGTGCCTGCAGGCCATGATTCTTTTCACAATGATCTTTTCAGTACTTACATGTTTAATTATGCGGGTAAACTGAATCTTTCCTGGGATGAATTTATGAAATTGGGCAAATCTCATCCTGATGAGAATCATTTTAACATGAGCTACCTTGCCACCCGCCTTTCACAGGGGATCAACGGCGTTAGTATGCTTCACGGACAAGTCAGCAAAGGTATTCTGAAGGGACTTTTCCCTGGATATCTCGAGGAGGAAGTGGAGGTTGGCTATGTTACCAATGGAGTGCATTATTCTACCTGGACCGCCAAAGAATGGAAAGATCTTCACAACGAATATTTTGGCGAGGACTTTAATAAAAATTTTCTGGACTTTAAACGCTGGGAGAAAATTTATGAGGTTCCTGCTCAGAGAATCTGGAAGATCCGGCAGGATTTGCGAAAAAAGACAATAGATTACATCAGACAACGATTTTCGGATGTATGGATCAAGCGCAATGAAAACCCCAAACTGGTTAAGGAAATTATGGGTAAACTCAATCCCAATGCTTTAACCATTGGTTTTGCCCGCCGGTTTGCCACCTATAAAAGAGCCCATTTGCTATTCCGGGATCTGGACAGGTTGTCGCAAATCGTTAACAACCCCGACAAACCGGTACAGTTTATTTTTGCCGGAAAAGCGCATCCTGCCGATAAAATGGGGCAAGACCTCATCAAATATATTGTTGATATTTCAAAACGGCCTGATTTCCGCGGTAAAGTGCTTTTTGTGCAGAACTACGATATGAACCTTGCCAAGATGTTGCTTCAGGGCGTTGATGTATGGCTGAATACGCCTACCCGTCCGCTGGAAGCATCGGGAACCAGCGGAGAGAAGGGTGTTATGAACGGTACCCTCCATTTCTCAGTCCTCGACGGATGGTGGGTCGAAGGCTATAAAAAGGATGCCGGCTGGGCTTTACCTATGGAACGAACTTTTGAGGTGCAGGATTTTCAGGACGAACTTGATGCAGCTACTATTTATGATATCCTCGAAAATGAAATTATTGAATCGTTCTACGACAGGAATAAGGAAGGTGTTCCGGAGAAATGGGTGGGTTACATCAAGAATAATATAGCTCAGGTGGCCCCCAACTTTACTACCACCCGGATGATCCGTGATTACCAGGATAGGTTCTACCATCCCCAATATGAGAGATCTAAAAAATTGAACAGCGGGGAATTCAGGCTTGCAAAAGAACTTGCTGCCTGGAAATACAGGATCAGCTCCGTCTGGGATGATATACAAGTGAGGGATATCCAGATTGCAGACGGCGTTACTCACCCTATGACGATAGGCCGTGACTACCCCGCCAGGGTGGTCGTTGACCTGAAAGGTCTTTCCTGTCAGGATGTCGGTCTCGAACTGATAATTACCCTTAATGGAAATAACCAGCCGATCCAGCTGATTGATAAAATGGAGTTTGGTGTGGAAAGCTGTAACGATGGAATTGCCGTTTATATTCTCGATGTTCACATTCAGAAATCTGGCACATACAGCTACGGACTGCGCTTGTTCCCGAAGAATGGGCACCTGCCTGGCCGTCAGGATTTTAAATATGTTAAATGGGTTTAGTCTGATTGTAACCAGTTGTTTTTTGGTAAATAATCAAATTAAAAATTGAAAGATGCAAACTGGAAATATTGGTGAAAAGATAAGGCTATACCGCGAAATGCGGATGATTGCTTTGGAAAATCTGGCCATGAATGCCAACATGGATGTGGCACAACTCCGCAAAATTGAAGAAGAAGGGATTATCCCCTCCCTGGGGCCCCTGATCCGCATTGCACGCGCATTAGGCGTGAGAATCGGTACATTCCTTGACGATATAGGCCAGGAAGGTCCGGTGGTGGTAAAAGCCGGTGCCGGACAAAGTACAATCAGTTTCGCTTCGTCCGATCCCGCTACCCGTCAGCATCTTAATTTCTATTCCCTGGCCGCCGATAAGGCAGGGCGTCACATGGAGCCTTTTATTGTCGATATTCAACCAGGCAGTATGTCAGATTACAAACTCTCATCACATGAAGGGGAAGAGTTTATTTTTGTGTTAGACGGTGAAGTGGAAATTAATTATGGCAAAGAGCTGTACCGCTTGTCGAAGGGTGATTCTATCTATTACGACTCCATCATCTCACATAACGTGCATGCCGGCTCCGAAAATCCTGCCAAAATCCTGGCAATTGTATATACGCCATATTAAGAGGCTTCTGAAGTTGTTTTCATCGCAAATTTTTAATGGAATATACTATGCAGCTACTCGACTATACGCTGGGTGAAATGTTGGAGAAGTGGGTTTATGAGACACCCGGTCAGGAGTTTATAGTTTATCCTGACCGTAATCTGAGGTTTACTTATGCCGGTTTTAATGACCGGGTTGACCGGCTTGCTAAAGGACTTCTCTACATCGGGGTGCATCCGGGTGATAAAGTGGGCATTTGGGCTAAGAATGTTCCCGACTGGCTGACTTTTATGTTTGCCACTGCCAAAATTGGAGCAGTGCTCGTTACCATAAATACCAATTACAAACTTTCTGAGCTGGAATATATCCTTCAGAATGCTGATATTCACACCCTTTGCCTGGTCGATGGTTACCGCGACAGCGACTACGTAAGGATGGTATTTGAACTGGTACCGGAACTGAAAGTCCAGGCCAGGGGCGAACTTCAGTCCGGCAAATTCCCTGAACTGCGAAACGCTGTGTTTATCGGGCAGCAGAAACACCGGGGAATGTACAACACCCCTGAGCTGTTGCTTCTGGGTTCCCACCTGGACCAGTCGGAACTCGAAACCATTCAGGAAACACTTTCCTGTCACGATGTGGCAATGATGCAGTATACCTCCGGCACCACCGGATTTCCCAAAGGCGTCATGCTTTCACACCATAACATTCTTAACAATGGCTTCTCTGCCGGAGAGTGTATGAAATTTACCAGTGAAGACCGGTTGCTGGTTTGTGTGCCACTTTTCCATTGTTTTGGCAGCGTACTGGCCGTTTGCGCCGCTGTTTCACACGGGTCGGCAATGGTTTTGGTGGAGGATTTTGATCCGCTGATGGTACTTGCCTCAATTCAAAAGGAGAAATGCACCGCGCTTCACGGAGTTCCCACCATGTTTATCGCCGAGCTGAACCATCCAATGTTCGATATGTTCGACCTGACCAGTCTCCGGACGGGGATCATGGCCGGATCGCTTTGTCCGATCGAGACCATGAACCAGGTTATGACCAGGATGCATGCCAAAGACATAATCATTGTATATGGCCTCACTGAGACTTCGCCTGGGATGACGGCCACCCGCACACACAATGCTCCGGAAGTGCGCGCCACTACCGTGGGATTCGAACTTCCTAATGTGGAGGTAAAGATTTTTAATCCCGAAACAGGCAGGGAGTGCGGGGTAGGCGAGCAGGGTGAGATCTGCTGTCGTGGCTACAATGTGATGAAGGGATACTACAAAAATGAGGAGGCCACCCGTAAGGCTATTGACTCTGAAGGCTGGCTTCATTCGGGTGACCTGGCCGTGAAAAATGAAAACGGATTTTACAGAATCACCGGGCGAATTAAAGATATGATTATCAGGGGAGGTGAAAATATTTATCCCCGGGAAATAGAAAATTTCCTTTACCAGATGCCGCAAATCGAAGCGGTGGAGGTGGCCGGTGTGCCCAGTCCGAAATATGGCGAACAGGTGGGGGCCTTTATCAAAATCAAGAAGGGACACTCCCTTAGCGAGGAAGAGGTGGCGGATTTCTGCAGGGGGAAAATAGCACGGTATAAAATCCCGAAATACATTTTCTTCGTGGATGAATTTCCGATGACCGCAAGCGGAAAAATCCAGAAATACAAACTCAGCCAGATGAGTACACGCTTAATCAAGGAAATGGGAAAGGAGATCGTTTGATTATTTTACCTCATTTAAGGCTTCTGATACATTGATGATGTAATCTGCAAGTTTCTCACTTTCCGAGAAAAGGTCATTAAAGATTATACCAGCCTCATAAGCATAAATTCCCGAGCGCAGATATTCAAGGTGTTCGGCCTTTAGCTGATTTCGGTAACTGTTGACCTGCGCTTCGATTTCCCTGGCTTTGGACAGGGAAACCATTTTTTCATCTTTTTCGAGGTTCTCCTTCATCATCTCAAAGGCTTCCTGCACCATGCCGAACATGAGTTCCACCTTCTGGATTACCTCTTCGGGCAATTGAATTTTATTGTCATACATCCTGTTTATGGTGCGGGCAAGATTAAAGTTGCTGTCGCCAATGCTTTCAAGGTCGCTCACCAGCTTGAGCATCGATTGCATCCTCTTCCGGCCGTAGTCACTCAGTTTTCCCTGTGCAACTTCACTCAGGTAGTTGGCAATTTCTACTTCCACATCATCAGAAATACTTTCGTATTTCTGAATTTTGGCAAATAGCTTATTGAACTTTTTGTCATTGTTTTCGCGAAGCAGTTTCTGAACAAATCCAAACATTTTTATAGTATGTTTGGCAAAAAACTGTGTTTCACGACGGGCCTGCAGCAGTGATAATTCGGGGGTTGACATCAACCCGGCGGTTATGTACTGAAGCCTGAATTCTTCCTCCTCTGATTGTTTCTGAGGAAGTAACTTCACGGAAATATTACGCAGCTGAGGAACAAACCAGATGAAGATCAGGGTGTTGATGATGTTGAAGGTGGAGTGAAACAGCGACAGGGCGATGGGAACTACCATTGGATTGCTCGCGGGGGAGTCACCATTCAGGTTGGAGATGACCTTATCTATGACCCCCGTAAAGGATTTGAATATTATCAGCATCCAGAAAACCCCTGCCAGGTTAAACAGCAAATGAACCAGGGCCGCCCTCTTCGCGGATAAATTTCCAACCGAAGCCGCAATATTGGCTGTGATGGTGGTCCCAATGTTCTCACCCAGCACCATGGCCGCTGCCAGTTCGAAAGGAATCCATCCCTGGTTTACCATCACGAAGGTTAAGGCCATGGTCGCACTTGACGATTGAATGATAAAGGTAAGCACTGTACCTGCCATGAGAAAGATAAGTACCGATCCGAAACCCAAATTGGTGTAATTTTGAAGAAAGGCCAATATCTCAGGATTATCATCAATGCTTGGCATGGAGGTTTTAAGAAAGTCGAGACCCAAAAAAAGCAAGGCAAAGCCGATCATTATCTCACCAAGGGAGCGCCGGCGGGTGGATTTGGAAAAAACCAGCGGTAAACCTAAGCCTATTAGTGGCAGCACATATTGGCTGATACTGAATTTAAATCCTAAAATGGAAATAACCCACCCTGTTACTGTTGTTCCAATGTTGGCGCCCATTATCACCCCTATGGATTCGACCAGCGTAATAAGACCGGCATTAACAAAACTGACAACCATGACGGTAGTGGCAGAGGAGGACTGAATAACAGTGGTTACCAAAAAACCGGTAAATACTCCCAATACCCGGTTGCCTGTCATTGCCGAAAGTACAGATCTCAGTTTGGCTCCGGCAACTCTTTGAAGCGCCTCGCTCATGATCTTCATCCCATAAAGGAACAAGCCAAGAGACCCGGCGAGCTTCAAAAAATCAAAAAACGAATAATCCATGCAATATTAATTTAGTGTTAATCCATAAGCATATAGCCAGGCATTATTCACAAATTACGTTGGGCAAATTAACGAAAACTTTACGGTTTATTCCATGCATTTCTTTAAGGCCAGACAGAAATAATCAAAAAAATAATGGATATCTTTATCGAATGCGATCCGATGAGAAAAAACAGGTGGAGGTATTGTTAATGGATTATTTCCGCAGAACATACCCTGAGTTTCCAAAAGGAAAGCTAATGACTTGCGAATCACCTGATTTTATTTTATCCCTGAACACAAGGTCTTCAGTTGGCATTGAGATTACAAGACTCTATCCTGCCGATCAAAGGCAAGTGCTCCTCCCACCTGAAGATTCATCAGCGGAGATGGTCTTTATCAATAAAGTCAGGGAGCTGGTTGAGCCTTACGAAAAGAAGCCGCTCTTTGTAAAATTTCTTTTTTCACGCACCCGGAAGCCTGTTGATGCACGTATGCTTTCCGGCGCCATTATGACGGCCATCTCCATCCGGAAGATTCTTGAAGGGGTGAAAGCCGACTTTTTTAAAGAGGAAATCCGGACTGACAGTTTGCCTTCATTCCTGACTTCCGTACTCGTTGTCAAACACAATGTATTGCAATCGTCAATGTGGGAAATGGCTAACCATCAGGGAATTAGCAACGATATAGCAGCTGATATAAGGAAAGCCATTGTTAAGAAGGATGAAAAGCTAAAAATATATACATCCAGAAATCTGAAGGAATACTGGTTGCTGATCATAACTGACCAGCTCCAGGCTTCCCTTAGTCTGAATATCGTAAACAGACTGGTAAACAGTCAGTTCAGCTCTCTGTTCCATAAAGTGTTCCTGTTTGAATTAATGAAAGCCCGAATATTCCAATTGGTTTAAAACATGCAAATAAAATATTTGTTCGTGTTAACTCTGTACCATATGCTTAAATATTAATTCTCGATATTTGCATTATCTATTTGATTGATAAAATATTACATATTATGGAAAATCTATTCGATATCAGCGGTAAGGTAGCTGTTGTAACCGGTGGTTCAGGTACACTGGGTGGAAGTATTGCAGGATGCCTTTCCCGCGCAGGAGTGAAGGTCGTCATTTTAGGGCGGGATCCCATAGGAGTGGAGAAAAAGGCCGAAAAAATCAGGGAAGCCGGAGGGGACGCAATAGGCGTGGCTGCAAATGTGATTAACATGGCGCATCTGGAGAAAGCAAGGGAAACCATTATTGCAAAATATGGTCAGATCGACATTCTGATAAACACGGCGGGGGGTAACACCCCGGGAGCAACCATCGGCGACAAGGAAAGCGTATTCGACATGGACATGGATGAATACCGTAAAGTGGTGGATGTTAACCTCAACGGGACTGTATACCCATGCCTCGTTTTTGGTAAAAGTATGGCAGAACGAGGCAGCGGAAGCATAATTAACTTTTCTTCCATGTCGACTTTTACGGCCCTCTCCAGGGTTCCAGGCTACTCAATGGCCAAATCGGGGATCGAAATATTTACCAAATGGCTGGCGATGGAAATGGCCATGAAGTTCAGCGAAAACGTCAGGGTGAATTGCATTGCCCCCGGGTTTTTCATTGGTAAACAGAACAGCCATGTCCTCCTCAACCCCGATGGAAGTTATACCGAACGGAGCCTGAAGGTAATCAATAAAACTCCGATGAAGCGATTTGGGAAAATGGAGGAAATTGACGGAACGGTTTTGTATCTTTGCAGTAAAGCTGCAAGTTTTGTTACAGGAACGGTTATTCCTGTCGACGGAGGCTTCAGCTCCTATTCGGGAATATAAACTATAGTTCATATGGCATTCGAAAAAACCTGGCGGTGGTTTGGCCCCGGCGATGCGGTCAGGCTCCGCGATATGCAACAAATGGGAATCGAAGGTGTGGTAACTGCTTTGCACCATATTCCCAACGGCGAAATATGGCCGGCAGAAGAGATTCTGAAGACGCAAAGCGAGATTGCCTCCTACGGCATGCGTTGGAGCGTGGTGGAAAGCCTGCCCGTTCATGAGGACATCAAAACGGCTGCTGCCGGCAGGGACCTGCTGATTGAAAATTATCGCCAATCCCTGCGAAACCTCGGACAGTGCGGCATAGACACCGTGGTGTATAACTTTATGCCCGTTATCGACTGGATACGTACCAGTCTGCAATTTGCCACACCAAACGGCGGCGAATCCATGCTTTTTCACCTCCCTGCCTTCGTCGCTTTCGATGTTTTTATCCTTAAACGTCCCGGGGCGGTGGAGGAATATTCCCCGGAACTGCTTAAGAAAGCAGATAAAATATTCTGGGAGATGACACCCGATCAGCGGGAGAGCCTGGCGCGGACCATCATTGTGGTTACACAGGGTTTTATCGATGGGTTAATAAAAGGCTCTGTCAAAGATTATAAGCAATTGTTCCTCGACCACCTGCACCGTTATGACCAGATTGGAAAAGAGGAACTGCGCGAAAACCTGCGATACTTTCTTAATGCGATATTGCCCGTTGCAGAAGAATCAGGCATACGCATGGCCATCCACCCCGACGATCCCCCGTTTCCGGTGCTCGGGCTTCCACGCATTGCCGGTACGCCTGAAGATTTCAGATGGATCCTCGATATCAGTCCGTCGGACAGCCATGGGCTGAACTTTTGTGCAGGTTCCCTCTCTGCCCGTAGGGACAACAACCTCGTGGAAATGGCAGCTGAGTTTGCCTCCCGTATACAGTTTCTGCATCTCCGCAATACCCAGTGGATTGATGAGGATACTTTCTACGAATCGGGACATCTGGATGGCAGTGTGGATATGTACAGCCTGATGAAGGTTTTGCTTATCGAACAGCGCCGCCGGATCCGCGAAGGACGCAAAGACTGGCGGATGCCCCTGCGTCCCGACCATGGCATAAAAATACTCTCTGATTTCCATCTTCCCACCCATCCGGGCTATCCGTTGGTCGGAAGGCTCAAAGGCCTGGCTGAACTACGGGGATTGGAAATGGGGATTGAAAGAAGTATGGAGAGTTAATCCTGAAGATATTTCGTACCTTCGTAACTGACATTTTTTTCAGCCACTAATACAGCCAACCTATGAAACAGCAGATTGTCCTATTGTTGTTTTTTCTGCTTGCGGCCTGTAATGCCGACAGACAGGCAGACCAAAAAAATGAATACCTGATTCTTCCGGTGCCATTTACCGAAGTAAAAATGACCGATGATTTCTGGTCAGGCCGGATCAAAACCAACCATGATGTTACCATACCGATTGCCATCATTAAAAGTGAGGAAACCGGGAGAGTGGATAATTTTCGCATAGCCGGAGGGCTTATGGAGGGTGTCTTTTGCTCCCCCTATCCATTCGATGACTCAGATGTATTCAAGATCATCGAAGGCGCTGCCTATTCTTTGCAGATGTTCCCGGATGCAGAACTCGAACGTACCGTCGATTCTTTAGTTACCCTTATAGGCCTGTCGCAGGAGAACGACGGTTACCTCTTTACCAACCGCACCATCATGGGCGAAAACGGCCATCCATGGATTGGCAGGAACAGGTGGGAGAAGGTGGACGACCTGAGCCATGAACTATACAACCTGGGCCATTTCTATGAAGCGGCCGTGGCCTATTTTCAGGCTACCGGGAAGCGTGAAATACTCGATATCGCAGTTAAAAGCGCTGACCTCATTGACAGGGAATTTGGTCCGGGTAAGATTGAAAACTGGCCGGGGCACCAGGAGATCGAGATCGGACTGGTAAAATTGTACCGTGCAACAGGGGAGAAACGATACCTCGATCTGGCTAAGTTTTTTCTGGATGTGAGGGGTAACGGAACGGGCACAAAGAAAACCTATAACCAGTCGCACAAGCCTGTAATTGAACAGGATGAAGCGGTAGGGCATTCGGTGCGGGCCGCCTATATGTGGAGCGGAATGGCCGATGTGGCTGCACTCACCGGAGACCATACCTATATCGATGCCATCGGCAGGATCTGGGAGGACGTGACGTATAAAAAACTCTACATTACCGGTGGAATAGGGGCCGAAGGCGGGCATGAAGGTTTTGGTGGGCCTTATGAGCTGCCCAACGGCAAGGCCTATTGTGAAACCTGTGCCGCCATTGCCAATGTTTTCTGGAATCACCGGATGTTCCTGATGACCGGGGAGGCAAAATATATTGATGTCCTGGAAAGGTCACTCTACAATAACGTATTATCGGGGGTGGGCATTTCCGGGGATCTTTTTTTCTATCCCAATCCGCTTGAATCTCACGGCCAGCATCAGCGCAGTGAGTGGTTTGGGTGTGCCTGCTGCCCTTCAAACATCTCAAGGTTTATCCCCTCGATGCCCAATTATTTGTACGCTCAAAAGGACAACTCCATTTATATTAATCTTTTTGCTGCCAGCCAGACACAATTTAAAGTGGATGGGGTAGGGTTAAAACTTGAACAGCTATCCGATATGCCCTGGGAGGGTGATGTCATCATAAAGGTGACTCCCGAAAAGCCTGTGCGTGCCGGTATGCATATCAGAATACCGGGTTGGGCAGGAGATAGCCCCGTACCGGGCGACCTCTATTCGTTTCTTGATACACCCGGCAGGAGCGTATCCATCAGGGTCAATGGGAAAGAGACCAGCTTTAAACAGGAACAGGGATATGCCGTTATAGAGCGCCGCTGGAAACCGGGAGACGAAATAACAGTCGGTTTACCGATGGATGTAAGGCGCATTAAGTCCCATCCGGAGGTAAAGACCAACCTGGAAAGGATGGCCCTTCAGCGGGGTCCGCTGGTGTACTGCACCGAATGGCCTGATGTGCCTGACTCATTAGTTCTCAATCTTGTTGTTAACAAGGACATGGAGATTACCGCCACCCATGAGCCAGCCCTTTTAAACGGGGTTACGACGCTCGGTTTTTTGGCAAAAGGCACCCGGCGCACTCCCAACGGAGAAATTGAGACCTACCCGAAGTATGTAAAGGCGATCCCATACTATGGATGGGCACACCGGGGCCGCGGGGAGATGGCGGTTTGGCTGGCCACTGAAAAGGAAGCGGCTTTTCCAAGTCCGGCACCTTAACTGGCAGGGAGGAGCAGGTCGTCACACCACTCCCTAAGACAATCAGCGAGTCGATTTATCCTTCTGCGACAAGTGATCAGGTTAGTTATCGCACGTGGCCTCGTTTGAAGCAAACAGAATGGTTTGAACACTGCTTATGGGCACGCGGAAGATCCGGCTCGCCGATCTGTTGGTTTATTGTTTGGCCCTATGGTGCATGTGGAAACCCGGAGAAGTGGAACCTGTTTTTCAGGAATTCCGACAAATTAGCCAGTAGTTCAGGGTCTGTGTAACTATCGTTTTTTTGTATGAGTATTAACAAGTATTTAGAAATATATTTGTGTTATTTTTCATAATAACCGTATCTTGTACGCTGTTTTAATCATAGAAATGTCAGTTATTAAATAAAATACATTGAGCATGTTAGATCAGATAAACCGGAAGGATTTTATAAACCAGATGTTGCTGCTGTCTGGTATGATGCTGGTACCTGGTGCTGCCTTTTCACAATTCAGGAGTAAGGGGCCAAAGGTAAAGATGAACTTCGGCCTGGTCACTTACCTATGGGGCAAGGACTGGGATGTTCCCACGCTGATTGAGAAACTCACTGCCTCAGGGGTTTTGGGAGTTGAGCTGCGTGTTGATCATGCCCATGGTGTGCATCCCGGGCTCTCAAAAGGACAGCGTAAGGAAGTCAGGAAGATGTTTAGGGGCAGTCCAGTTGAGGTTTTGGGAATGGGAACCAATGAGCAGTATGATTTTCCCGATCAGGCAAAGTTGAGACAATCGATCGAAAAGACCACCGAGTATATTATACTTAGCCACGACATAGGCGGTTCGGGCGTTAAAGTGAAGCCCAACCAGTTTCACGCCGGAGTTCCAAAATCGCGCACTGTGGAGCAGATTGGGCGTTCGCTGAACCAGGTGGCACGCATAGGGGCTGACTACGGGCAGCAGATCAGGCTGGAGGTTCATGGCAATGAGACACAGGAGATTGAAAATATCAAGGATATCATGGATGTGGCCGATCATCCGAACGCAACGGTATGCTGGAATTGTAACGCCGAAGACTTAAAGGGCCGGGGATTGGAGAATAATTTTAACCTTCTGAAAGATCGTTTTGGTGCCGTTACCCATGTCCGCGAGCTGGATGACAAATCATACCCATACGAAGAGCTGATCAGGCTATTTGTGGGGATGAACTACAAGGGATGGATCATGCTTGAGGGGCGTACAAATCCGGAGGATAAAGTTGCGGCATTGATTCAGCAGCGGAATATATTTGACCAGATGGTTGAGAAAGCATTAAAAGGTTAAATTTGCATGCCGCTTATAAGGCGGAATTGCCTCTTTAGCTCAGTTGGTAGAGCAGCTCATTCGTAATGAGCAGGTCGTGGGT
>CAYMXK010000105.1:2379-12798 GCA_964393915.1 uncultured Prolixibacteraceae bacterium | reverse complement strand
CCGTGAATTCCTTCTAACCATAGACATTTAAAACTTAAAACGGATGAAGCAAACATTCTTTTTTTTATTTATTTCGGTTGTGTCATTTTCTTGCAGTTACCTCAATCAATCCGGTAGCGATGAAAATGAGAAATTTCTGGAACAAGGGTTCATTAATCCACCTGATTCGGCACTGACATGGGTACTTTGGGACTGGATAAGTAATAATGTAACGCGCGAAGGCATCACAAAAGACCTGGAAGCATTCAGGAATGTTGGCGTTGGAGGAGTGGTTTGGCGTGGGTTATCGGGCCCATGGTGGGCCCCGGAAGGTACGGTGGCTGCCTATAGTCCACAGTTTGACAGCCTGATGCAATGGGCCGTCTTAGAGGCAGAACGGCTTGATATTATATTTGATATGAGTATTGACTTTGGCTACGGAAGCGGGGGTTCGCATATTACACCTGATCTTTCCATTCAGCAGCTTTACTGGAGCCACATAATTGTTGATGGTGGAAAAAGGATTGACACCGTTCTTCCCAGGCCCGAAGTAGACATTGAGGGTCATGCAACAGGTTACCATGGGAAAGGTGTTGGGCAGGCCTGGCTCAGGCCCGGGAAAGAACTGACCGGTAAAGTACTTGAGGATATCGGGCATATTGACTCATATCGCGATGTGGCTGTAATGGCCATACCCTATTCATCTGCTATACAGGAATACCAGATTCCTGATTTCGAACTTCGAACTGGTTTGAACCACAGAACATATTATCTTCACCTGGATGAATTATCACCCCCTGAAAATGTTGTAATACCAATGGATGGTATAATTGATTTAACAAATCATATGAATCCTGACGGGACTTTGAGCTGGGATGCCCCTGAGGGTAAATGGAAGATTATTCGACTGGGACATGGTTCAAATTTTAAGATGACCCGTCCCAGCCCAACACATGCAATCGGTTTGGAGTGTGATCGGTTAAGCAGGAAAGGGATCGATACCCATTTCGAAAAATTTTTAAAACCCATCTTTGAAGCAGCAGGACCCAGGGCAGGTAAAACGTTAAAATATATTTTTCTCGACAGTTGGGAAGCTGGACCACAAAATTGGACAGCTGAGATGCCTGAAGAATTCCTTGAACGTCGCGGATATAAAATTGACCCCTGGCTGCCGGCTTTGATGGGTATGGTAGTTGATAACCCGGAATTAACCGAACGATTTCTGTGGGACTTCCGGAAGACTGTCAGCGAGATGGTTTTTGACAATTATATTAATCGGATTAGTGAATTGGCTTCACCATATGGCATTCAATTTTCTTCGGAAGGTTACGCCCAATATCTTTGTCAGGATAATATAAAGTGGCCGGAGATGCTTGATTACCCTATTGCTGAATTCTGGACCTTGACAAAACCTGGTATCGGTCATCTGAATTCTGCTGAAGGAAAGGATCGTTTCCCGTATTTTGGCAAGCAGTTGTATTATAAAACCATGAAAGTTGCTGCATCAGCGGCACATACTACGAATAAAACCCTGGTGGGGGCGGAAGCCTTTACCAGTTCACGAGGCTGGGCAGATCATCCTTATATTTTTAAAGGGATGGGTGACGAAGCCTTTTGTCAGGGTGTCAATCAATTTATTCTGCACCTATCTGCCCATCAGCCTTATGAAAAGATGGTCCCCGGATTAACGCACAGGAGGTGGGGAGGTCATTTTAACCGCAACAATACCTGGTGGGATTACAGCAAGCCCTGGTTCGATTACCTGGCGCGTTCTCAATATATGCTTCAACAAGGACATTTTGTGGCAGATGTTGTTTATTTCTTTGGAGAGGGTGCCCCATTGCATGTTACTGATATGAGTCTGGACCTTCCAAATGGGTATGACTATGATGTCTGTTCATACGATATTCTCAGTCAGATGCAGGTTCGCAACGATAAGATCGTTCTTCCGTCTGGTATGACTTATCGTTACTTATTGCTGCCGAATACCGACCGGCTGACCCTGCCAACGATGAAAAAAATCGAGGAGCTGGTGAATTCCGGGGCAAGAATTGTAGCCCCCCGGCGTGTTGTTGGTACAACCGGGCTTGCAGGTTATCCTGAAGATGATGAAGCAGTAAACAAGATATTTGGCAGACTATGGGATGCTGAACAAGTTACCAAAGAGATTGACTGGAATACGATATTCGAAAAAGATTTACTTCCACCAGACTTCTCGGGAACAGGGCTAAACTATATTCACAGAAAAACCAATGATGCTGATATCTATTTCGTGGCCAATCCTGAACCGGTTGTTGTTGAAACCACATGCAGCTTCCGGATGTCAGGAAAAATTCCTGAACTTTGGAACCCTGAAACAGGAGAGATACAAGAGATAACAGAATTTGAAGAATCCGGCGGACAAGTATCTGTTTTTTTACGTTTCGAGCCCATGCAGAGCTGGTTTGTAGTTTTTCGCAAATCAAGATCTACTGTCAAACAGGGTGTAAGAAACTTTCCGGAATACCTAACGATTAAGGAGATCGCCGGACCCTGGCAGGTGGTGTTTGATTCAATATGGGGAGGACCCACAGTACCAGTAACTTTTAACTCATTGGAAGACTGGAGTATGCGAAATGAAAAGGAAATACGCTATTACTCGGGTAATGCTGCATATAGTAAAACCTTTAATCTCACATCTTCAGAACTCTCAGAATCAACACCAGTTTTTCTTGACCTGGGGCAGATAGAAGTTATTGGGAAAGTACATGTCAACGGTAAGGATTGTGGCATTGCATGGAAACCACCTTACCGGGTCGATATCTCTCACGCTGTCCAGGCTGGAGAAAATCAACTGGAGGTTTTTGTTGTAAATACCTGGGTAAATCGCATGATTGGAGATGAAAATCTTCCGGAAGACAGTAACTGGATTGACTGGGAGGTATTGAAGGAATGGCCGGAATGGTTCCTGAAAGGACAGCCCAGTCCCTCAGGGCGTTATACATTCACAACAGCCCGGCATTATAAAAAGGATGATCCCTTACAAAGGTCCGGATTAATTGGTCCCGTTAGGATTGTTAAACAGGTATTTAAGGATGCTGACATGTAAAAATTAACAACCCGGCTCCCTCTCTGCCGTCACCAATCCTGGACCACGAGTTGAATGATCGTGTAAGAAATTGCGTTGGAAAGTGGAATTACCAGTGGGGTTTATATCTAAATCAAAATAAACTATGAAATTCAACAAACATTTAATGTATTTAGCTGGCGGTTTATCTGTTTTTTCCTTATCGTGTAAGGAAGGACCGGATATAAGAAAGCCAAATATCATTTTTATCAATGCTGATGATCTGGGATATGCCGGGGTTGGCTGCTACGGTCAGAGACTTATTAAAACACCCCGTATTGATCAAATGGCGAGTGAGGGGATACGTTTCACGGATTATTATTCGCCACATACGGTGTGTGTACCGTCGCGCTACAGTTTGATAACCGGTCGGCATCCGGGTAATTCGGCGATACGTGATAATTATCCGCCGCATGTCGATATCAATCTTGAAAACGGCGGCGGATATATGACTGGATTTCCTGAATGGGCCTGGCCTCCCAAAGAACCGACTTTGGGACGTGTGCTCAAAGATGCAGGATACCGAACCGGCCAATTCGGCAAACTGGAAGCGGGGATTCCCATGGAAGAAGGAATGATGACAAAACATGGTTGGGATACATGGATGGGGTTTAGATCAACAGGAGCTGCATTCCAGTTTTATCCTGCTGAATTGTGGAAAAACGACCAAAAGATCACTTTTGAGGAAAACGAATATCAGCACGGTAAATCCCAGGCGGTCAGAATGGGCCCATGGAAGGGCATTCGTTTTGGAGGGACAAAAGAGCCGATCGAACTTTATGACTTGCAAAATGACATTGGCGAAAAGAACAATGTCGCTAAAGATTATCCAGACATTGTCAGGAGAATAAACCAGATTATGAAAGAGGCACGTGAGGGGTCGGAATTTACCGAATACTACCCCTTACCGGAATACAGACGTGACGACATCTTGCTGGACAACAGGATTTACAAAACGTTAGGCAAGGGGGAAGGCCTCTAATCTGCATTTCCTCATCGCCCAGTTTTTTAGCTTTGAAAAATAGTAATGATCAAGGTATTGCAGCGTAAAAACTAACAACTATAATGAGATGAAAAACTTTAGATTATTAAATATTTCACTATTCTTCTTTGTATCATTCATATTTGCCTGTCATTGCACAAGCCCCGACAACAAAGATCAGCTTTCAAAAGGAAATATTAACTACTTCATCGATCCTGTAAATGGTGACGATAGTAATTCAGGATTAGTTGAAAACCGGGCATGGAAAACCTTCGGTCATCTTAAACAACTGCAACTTGCACCGGGTGACCGTGTCGAAATTATATCTCCCGGATCTTTTGATCAAACATTAATATTAAAAGGTGAGGGAACTGCCGAAAACCCTGTTCAGGTGCATTTTGCACCTGGCCGTTATGATTTTTTTACCGACAATATTACCAGAAAAAAATACAATATCTCCAATACAAATGATGAGCCCGACAGTCTGAAAGCCATTGGAATACTTTTACAAGGAGCAAAACATTTCCATATTTCAGGTCCGGGAGCAGAAATAATATGCCGGGGAAAAATGATAGAGGTTTGTATCGACAGTTGTGAGAACATATCTATTGAAGGTCTTAGTTTTGATTATCACAGACCTACAGTCTCAGAATTTAAAGTCATAGCAGTTGGTGACAAATTTGTTGACTTAGAGATTCACGGAGATTCTAAATATCGGATTGAGGAGGGGAAATTAGTTTGGTATGGAGAAGGTTGGGTATATAACAATCGTATCCTGGGACAGGAACTGAATTTAGAAACCAATGATTTGAGACGATTATGGAATCCTGTTGAAGGAATGCAATTCGAGGAACTAAAACCAGGTTTGGTAAGAGCTTACGGGGAGCATAAAGTTAAAAAAGATCATATCTATCAGTTACGTGACCCTTACAGGGATTATGCAGCTGTTTTTACCCGCCGAAGTAAAGATATAACCTGGAGAAATGTGAATTTTCGTTTTATGCATGGTATGGGATTGGTGTGTCAATTTTCGGAAAATTTAACTTTTGATTCTGTTGCAATTGCTCCCGACAGCAACAGTGGCAGAACCTCAGCAGCATGGGCCGACTGTCTGCATATTTCAGGTTGTAAAGGAAAAATAATCGTGAAAGACTGCATTTTTAAAGGGGCGCATGATGATGCCATTAATATTCACGGAACATATCTTCAGGTCGCGGAAAAGCTATCGGATAAAAAGCTTAAAGTAAGGTTTGTTCATAAACAGACTTTTGGTTTTATGGCCCTTAACCCAGGCGATGAAATTGAATTTGTTGACGGGAATTCTTATGCATCCCATGGGCAGAACCGGATTAAAGAAGCCATCTTGCTTAATCCCAAAGAAATTTTAATAACTCTGGAAGATAGCCATCCTGCCGGTCTTGATTTAGGGGATGTGATCGAGAATGTAACCTGGACTCCTGAGGTGGAGATTCGTGGTTGCCATACATCATGGATTCCTACCCGTGGGTTTCTTTTATCAACACGCAAAAAGGTGCTGGTGGAGGAGAACGATTTTTTTGCAACCCATATGGGTGCTATCCTTATAGGCATTGATGCAAATAATTGGTTTGAATCGGGATTTGTGCAAAATATGACAATAACGAATAACAGATTTACTCTTTGCGCTGAACCTGTAATTCTGATAGAACCCAGAAATACGGAAGCAAATCATTCGGTGCATCAAAACATACATATCGTAGAAAATGAATTCAGACTTAAAAATAAACTTGCAGTTAAAGCAAAAAGTACCAATGGCCTTTATCTGACAGGGAATAAGATTTTTGCACCTGAAAGGCTTTCGGATGAGGAAATTGTAATAACAGATGATTGCATAAATGTTCATGTGAAAGATAACAGCTATATTAGAGAATAAAACCTTTATATTTTTTTTAAGGTAAACGCAGGCGCAAATCTTATAGAATTGGCAGAGCCACATAACAAGTTGGCAGATAGTGACTGTAAGGAGATATATTCTTTCCAGGCAAATGATAATGATCAGTTGATGCCATCCGGTTTAATTGGCCCGGTAGCATTGCATTTTACAAAATTGGTTAAGGTGAATTAAATGGAAATTCTGAATATCTTTAAAAACTAACATTTATAAGGTGCTGAAATGAAAAGGACTTTTTATCCACTGGTATTTTTATTGACAGGTATTCCCGGAATGTTGTTTGCAAAAAGCAAACCAACTCCGCCAAATATTATTCTGATATTTGTCGATGACCTGGGTTATGGAGATTTATCAAGTTATGGTTCTGTCTGGAATCAAACCCCTGAAATCGACAGGATGGCTGTGGAGGGTATTCGGTTTACCGATTTTTATGCCGGGGCACCGGTTTGTACTCCCTCGCGTGCAGGTCTTATGACCGGTTGCTATGCTCGCAGGGTAGATATGGACCTGGATGATACCAACCGGTGGGTTCTCTTTCCGAAAGCTTCAAAAGGTATTAACCCAGGTGAGACAATTTTGCCTGAGGTCTTAAAAAAGGCGGGTTATGCAACTGCGATAATCGGCAAGTGGCACCTGGGTGATCAGCCCGTATTCTTTCCCACAAATCACGGCTTTGACTACTATTATGGCATTCCATACTCCAATGACATGGGTACAAGGTTAGGTGAAGATATTTGGCTGCCCCTTATGCGAAACGATAGCATTGTTGAACTTGTCGCATCCGGAAGAGGAACCCCTGAGCACCAGAGAAAATCCACAGAAGACCAGTCATTATTGACAAAGAAGTTTACTGAAGAAACCATTCAATGGATCAGTAAGAATAAAGACCGACCATTTTTCTTATATCTGGCGCAAATCATGCCCCATGTTCCTGTGGCCGCCAGAGAGGAATTTCACAACCTGACCAACCATCCAAGAGTCCATTTTGGAGGCTGCATCGCCGAGATCAGTTGGTCGACAGGTGTCATACTGGATTACCTCAGGGAGCAAAACATTGCGGAGAACACATTGGTGATCTTCACGTCAGACAATGGCGGTGCCCCAGGGGCCGGTTCAAGCAATGGAGTGCTCAGAGAAGGTAAGGGACGCATCTATGAAGGTGGTGTCCGTGTTCCCTTTATTGCCTGGTGGCCTGGCACCATCAAACCGGGAACGACCTGCCATGCTCCGGCTTCTGTGCTTGATTTTTATCATACCTTTGCTACGCTGGCAAACAACCCGGTCAACGATGGCGTGAAAAGAGACGGCATCGACATCTCGGACTATTTTTTCAATCCGGGAGCGGCACGTGAGCCACGATCCTATTTATACTGGCATGCCGGTTACCTGATGGCCGTAAGATTTGGCGAATGGAAGCTGAACCTGCTGGGACAATTTTCAGAAGAAGAGAGAGGAAATATAATGAAAAGCACCTATAACCTTACTCAATTTCCGGAGGGTATTGAGCTGTATAATTTGCACAGAGATCCCGGAGAAATGACAGATGTGTCGGAAGATAACCCGGAGGTGATTAATAATCTGATGAGAATGGCAGAAAAACAAAGAAACGAGCTTGGAGAATATACCAACAAGGGCCCTGGAGTAAGAAAAACCCTTTCAGTAGAAACTCCTGCTTATCTTGTCAGATAGTCAGTCAATTTGAAAGCTCTGATAAGTCAAAAAAATTTTAATGACAAAAAGGTTAAACAAAGTATTGAAATGCAGTTTATAATCTTGGTGAATTCTTGGGGCCTTGGTGGCAGAATAGGGAGTTACATTGAAATTCGCCAGCATTCTATCGAATGCCGAAATACAGACACTGGAACAGCGCTCTATCTCATTCCTGCGAAGGCAGGAAACCAGGCAATGTCCACTGGATTCCCACTTTCGTGAGAATGAGGGGCAGGGTTAGAAAGAGATAATTACCTTTAAAAACTAATAATTATAATAAGATGAAAAGTACAAACAGACGAAATTTTATAAAATCTACTGCCATTGCAGCATCGGGAATAATTGCGGTTCCCGTTATCATTCCCTCCTGTACACGAGGTGGAAATGGAAGAACAGCACCTTCGGACAAAGTGCGGGTTGCTTTAATCGGCTGCGGAAACCAGGGGGGATCGGACATTCTCCGGTTTGCAAACGACGACAGGGTTGAAATAGCTGCTATTTGTGATGTGAACAAGTTAAGCAATGGCTACTGGTCGGGGAGCCTTGGCGGACGTGATTTTGTTGAAGCCCGGTTAAAGAAGTTTTATGAGGAAGAGAAGGGAAAAACGCTGAAGGGATTGCGGATAAAGGAAGATTTCAGGGATATAATCTCCATGAAGGATATTGATGCCGTGGAAATTGCAGTGCCTGATCATTGGCATGCCATTCCCTCCTTAATGGCAGCGAAGGCAGGGAAGGCCATCTACTGCCAGAAACCCCTGGCCTTAACC
Source organism: uncultured Prolixibacteraceae bacterium (assembly GCA_964393915.1). Classification (GTDB taxonomy): domain Bacteria; phylum Bacteroidota; class Bacteroidia; order Bacteroidales; family Prolixibacteraceae; genus UBA1413. The sequence continues at coordinate 4,321 of CAYMXK010000105.1, read as the reverse complement.
ATTCCCGAAGGCAGGGCGATAAGCAATGCAGTGAAGAAATATAAGGTGATTTTTCAAACTGGCAGCCAACAGCGTTCCGATGAGAAATTCCGGCACGTCTGTGAGCTGGTAAGAAATGGAAAGCTTGGCAAAGTTCATACTGTTTCCTGCGGATTACCCTCAGGGGTCCCCGATTATGGAAAGAATAAAGACCAAACAGATCCGGTACCCCCACCCGAAGGATTTAATTACGATTTTTGGCTCGGACCTGCCCCTGAGGCACCCTATTGCCCTGCAAGGACCGGCGTGAATTTCAGATGGAACCTGGATTATTCCGGTGGACAAATTACCGACTGGGGCGGACACCATCCTGATATTGCCCAATGGGGAATGGGAACAGAGTACACAGGACCGGTGAAAATCAGAAGTTCCAATACGGAGTGGGCTGACCATCCGGTATGGAATACTGCCACGCAATACCACATTGAGGCCGATTTTGCAGAAGGATTTAAAATGATAGTATCCAGTAAGGCCGGACATGGAGGTGTGCGGTTTGAAGGGGAGGACGGCCGGTGGGCAGAGGTCGACCGCGGCTCCATGAAGCTGTCAGATAACCTGGAAGGTGTTACGCTGGATGATAAGGATATACGGTTATATGTAAGCGATAACCATTTCCGGAATTTTATTGATTGCGTTATTTCCGGTGAAGAACCCATTGCTCCGGCCGAGGTGGCTCATCGTTCGATAACCATTGCCCATTTGGGAAATATCTCCATGATGCTCAACCAGGATCTGGACTGGGATCCTGAAAAAGAGCGCTTTGTAAATAATAGTCAGGCAAATGCCTTACTTGCAAGGTCCATGCGTGAGCCATGGAAATCTGTTTATATGGATTTAGTTTCAGAATTGTAAAAAGTATTTATTATGATTAAAAAGATTTGTTTTGCAGGTTTTATGCTTTTATCTGTACTGGTTAATGATGCATATTCACAGAAAAAGTCATTGGACATTGAGGATTTTAAAGCGCCATTGGGCGATTGGTTTGTGGCGGGTGCTGTCAATTTGGATACAGAAAATGAAAAGAAACTGGTTGTTACTGTTGGAGAGGGGGTTCTTATTAATGGAATGGTTGGTAAAACGGAACATCTTATTACCAAAGATAAACATGGTGATACCAGGCTGGAACTGGAATTCATGATCCCAAAGGGTTCGAACTCAGGTGTTTATTTACAAGGCAGATATGAGATTCAAATTTTGGATAGTTGGGGACGGGAAAAAGTAGGGTCCGGTGATTGTGGCGGCATTTATGAGAGATGGGATGAAAACCGGGAGGGAAACAAGGGGTTTGAGGGTACCCCGCCTCCGGTAAATGCCTCTAAAAAACCGGGCGAATGGCAGCACCTTTTAATCAGGTTCAAGGCTCCAAGGTTTAATGCTGAAGGAGAGAAGATAAAAAATGCGGTTTTTAAAAAGGTAAAGCTAAATGGTGTCAAACTGCATCGGAACGTGGAAGTTACCGGACCGACGCGTTCATCGCTCGACGAAATCGAAGAACCAACAGGTCCTTTAATGTTTCAGGGCGACCATGGACAGGTTGCTTTCCGTAATATAAGAATAAGATAATGAAACGAGTGTAATCCGTAACCACATACACGGATGAAACGACCATAACAAATATTCTCACAAGGGGAAGATTACAATTTTCATGGCATGCGAGTTCGATCCGACCATCAAAAACAAGATGAAACGAGAATGATCCACAGGCTGGCGAAAAAACGAATTATTTTCATGCGAGTTATATTCCGATGCATCGGACAATCAATGACAATCAATGACAATTTCAATGACTATCAAGAATAAAATTAAACAAGGACTAAATGACAATTAATGACTATCAATAAATGACTTTCAATGACAATTTCAATGACAATTAATGACAATCAAGAATATAATTAAACATGGT
>CAYMXK010000105.1:0-2279 GCA_964393915.1 uncultured Prolixibacteraceae bacterium | reverse complement strand
TCAATGACAATTTCAATGACAATTAATGACAATCAAGAATATAATTAAACATGGTATCAAATCAATTTATGACAATCAATGACAATTAATAACATTTTCAGACTATCAGGCTTTTTGGTTCTGCTTAACATTTGTTTTAGCTGTACTGATAATTCTTCAGGTGATTCCCCCCGGGCCGGGGAAAATTTTGATTTTGACTGGAAATTCACAAAGGGAGATTTTCCTGATGCGTCCCAAAAAGATTTCGATGACGGTCAATGGCAGGTGATCGATGTCCCGCATGATTGGGCCATAACTGACACGTTCTCGCCTGACAATCCCTCAGGTCATGCCGGTGGTTTTGCTTCGGGAGGAGTGGGATGGTACAGAAAATATTTTACACTGAGCAGCAAAGACGCCAGGTCGAAAGTTTCCGTTGAATTTGACGGGGTTTATATGAACAGTGAAGTATGGATCAATGGCCATTACCTGGGCATTCGTCCGTATGGATACATCAGTTTTCATTACGACTTAACCCCATACCTTAACTTCAGGGGCAAAAATGTTATTGCCGTAAGGGTTGACAACTCCTTACAGCCAAGTGCCCGCTGGTACACAGGTTGCGGTATTTACAGGCATGTATGGCTCGTAAAAACCGGGAAGTTGCACGTTGCCAGGCATGGTGTTTTTGCCACTACCCCTGTGGTCACCAAAGACTCGGCAGTGGTAAACGTAAAAACCTCCATTAAAAATGATTTTGATGAAGATATGGCATTCAGTGTGACCAATGAGATTTACACATCCAACGATGAGCTTGTAGCCAGGGTGGTCAGTGACGGCAGTGTCAGTGCAGATGAAAACCAGAACTTTGAGCAGGAAATGACCGTTTTAAATCCGGATCTCTGGTCGCCCGGCCAGCCTTCATTGTATAAATTAAGAACCACCATCAGCGACAATAAAAGAACATACGATAAGCTGGATACGAACATTGGAATACGCTATTTCACCTTTTCCTCAGATAGTGGTTTTACTTTAAACGGGGAAGGCATGAAACTGAAAGGGGTGAACAACCATGGTGATCTGGGTGCTTTGGGTGTGGCGCAAAACGACCGGGTACTGGAGCGAAGGCTTGAGATACTGAAGGAGATGGGTTGCAATGCCATTCGCACCGCCCATTATCCCCACAGCAAGGAACTTATGGAGATGTGCGACAGAATGGGATTTATGGTGATGGATGAAGCTTTCGACGAATGGATAGAGTCATGGCCATGGACAGACAAGAAACAGGAAGGCAAGGCCAAATATGGTTACCACCTCTATTTCAAAGATTGGGCGGAGAAAGACCTGACAGAGCTGATCAGACGGGACCGCAACCATCCTTCGGTAGTTCTGTGGAGCGTTGGAAATGAAGTGCCGGATGCCTGTTATGAGATTGGCACTGAACGTTTGAAAGACTTAATGGAGCTTGTCAGAAAAGAAGATCCCACCCGTCCGGTTACGGCTGGCATCACCCATGTGCACCTGGCCAACGAAAGCGGTTTTGCCTCTCAGCTGGATGTTACGGGTTACAATGGCGGAGGAGGTTCTGCCTTTATGTATGAAGCAGACTACGAAACCTATCCCGGCCGGAAATTTGTTGCCACGGAGGTACCACATTCCTTCCAGACCCGCGGCGTTTACCGGACGCATTCCTGGTACAGGGGACTGAATCCGCTGGGAGGATTAATGGAAGTCCCGAACCTGACGAAAGAGGAAGTCTTTAAAGATGTACCAAAGTTTTACAGCTCATCCTACGATAATGCCATGGTCCGGATTGGCGCACGTGACTCATGGAGACGGACACGTGATTTCCCCTTCATGAGCGGGGAATTCCGCTGGACAGGCTTTGATTACCTGGGTGAAACCATGTTCGGCTGGCCGGCAAAGTTCTGGAACTTCGGCATAATCGATATGTGCGGGTTTCCAAAAGATACTTATTACTTCTACCAAAGCCAGTGGACCGATGAGCCTATGGTTCATATTCTACCGCATTGGAACTGGAAAGGCAAAGAAGGTATTGAAATACCTGTGGTGGCTTATTCAAATTGTGAAAAGGTTGAATTGTTCCTGAACGGTAAATCGCTGGGCGAAAAGGAAATGGGTGATAATATGGATCTGGTCTGGCTGGTTCCCTATGAGCCGGGAGTTTTGGTGGCAAAGGGTAAACGGAATGGTGAAGTGGCGGCAATTAAGGAAGAGGTAACTGCGGATGCACCGGCAAAAATTGAGCTGCTGGCCGACAGGGAAACAATAAAGGCCGA
>CAYMXK010000104.1:0-12821 GCA_964393915.1 uncultured Prolixibacteraceae bacterium | reverse complement strand
ATTCCTGCATTAGGACAGGAATGCCCTGTTTCACGTTTTAAACTCAATTTTTTTACCTCATGAAGAACTATTTTTTTTTAACGCTTAGTCTTGGACTCCTGTTTTTGGCCGCCTGCACCCAACCAGGCAAGAAGTTTGAGAGCAAATGGAACAGCGTGACCGACCGTGTATGGACCGGCCCGGATTACTGGGCCAACCCACTGCAGGACTGGAAGATATCAAAAGGCATGCTCGAATGTCTGGTTACAGGACCCAACCGAAGCGTTCACCTGCTGACATATGCCCTGGGAGATACACCCGGTAACCTCGAAACCTCCGTAAATCTGCACATCACCCCTGAGGCAATTGTTAAGCAAGGATGGGCCGGCTTCATTATCGGGGCAAAAGGAAAATTCAATGATTACCGCGATGATGCCGTTTACGGACAAGGGCTCCATGCCGGCATCACCACTGACGGAGTGTTGTTTATCGGTGAACCAGGTGATTCCGCAAGCGAAACTGACCCGAAATTGACCGCGAATCTGGCTGAAATGGCAGGCATCGTGCTGAAAGTGAGCATGATCACCTCAGAGCCTAATGGGGTTGAAATTTCTTTGTCTGCCACTCTTTCGGGCGAAAAATCGCCGGTTGAAATCATCCGGAAGCAACTTCCCTCCCTTCAGCCCAAAGGGAATATTGCACTGAAAGCCGATTTCACAGGGCGAATGAACAACCCTGAAAGGTCACCATCAGCAAAGTTTTCGGAGTGGAAAGTCTCTGGAAGTGCCGTAACCCATTACCCTGAACGGGAATGGGGTCCAGTACTCTTCACCCAGTACACCAACAGCAAGGATGTTGTGAAACTAACCGCACAGATGCCGCCGCTATCCAAAGACGACCCAAAGCAGGCCACGCTGGAGATCAAAAAAAGTAATGGGAACTGGGAGCCTGTAGCCACATCGGCAATTGATCCGATGTCATTTACGGCTGTGTTTCGCTTCGAACACATCAGCCAGGAGAGTGATCTGCCTTACAGGGTAGCTTATCAATGGGGAGAAAATCCCAAAGCGCCGGTCAACACCTATTACGAAGGGACTATCCGGAAAGACCCCATAGACAAAGAAGAGATTGTGGTGGCTGCATTTACCGGAAACCACGACTTCGGTTTTCCAAATCAGGAGGTTACAGAGAATGTCCTGAAACACGCCCCTGATCTGCTGGCATTTACCGGCGACCAGATATACGAACCCCGCGGGGGTTTTGGCAACATTATTGATCCTGTTGAACTGGCAACGCTCGATTACCTGCGCAAATGGTTCATGGTAGGCTGGGAATATGGGGAGATGCTGAAGAACATCCCTTCGGTTTCCCTGCCCGACGACCATGATGTTTACCATGGCAACGTTTGGGGTTCCGGAGGGAAAGCAGCCAAAAGATCTGATGACGTAAAGGAATGGCAGGACGACGGAGGCTACAAGCTTCCTTCAGAATGGGTGAACATGGTACAACGCACGCAAACTGCCCATATGCCTGATCCGTTTGACCCGACCCCGGTACTTCAGAACATTTCGGTATATTACTGCGACCTCAACGTGGGTGGAATCAGTTTTGCCATTATTGAAGATAGAAAGTGGAAAACAGCGCCCAAATCGGTATTGCCGGAGTACCTGAAGGTCTCTAACGGATGGGCCGAAAACAGCCGCTTTAACGATCCCGGAGTATTTGACGTGGAAGCTGATCTACTGGGCGATAGACAGATACATTTCCTAAATGAATGGGCGGGCGACTGGTCCCATAAGACTATTATGAAATCCGTAATTTCACAGACCATATTTTCAACGGTAGCCACACTTCCCGACTCGGCTGTCAGCGACGTGGTGGTACCACGCCTGCGCATCACTAATCCTGGCGAATATCCGGAAAATGATATTCCAACCCAGGACATGGATGGCAACGGATGGCCGCGAAAGGGGCGGGACCTGGCACTTCGGACCATGCGTAAAGGATATGCCTTTCATATCGCAGGCGACCAGCATCTTGCCACCACTATCCAATACGGAATCGACGACTGGGGCGATGCCGGATACGCCATTTGTGTGCCCTCTGTCTCCAACTTTTTCCCGAGGCGGTGGTTCCCCTCCGTCGAAGGGAAAAACCGGCAACCCGGACAGGATAAGAACCTCGGCGACTTTACAGATGGATTTGGCAACAAAATAACCTTACTGGCCGTTGCCAATCCCGTAGTGACGGGCCTTGAACCTTCGCTGCTCTATGACCGTTCTACCGGCTACGGTATCATCCGGTTCAACAAGAAATCAAGAGATATCCAAATCGAAAACTGGCCTAGAAAATCTGATCCCACTCAGGGAGGAAAGCCTTATCCGGGTTGGCCAATAACCATCAACCAGATGGATAACTTCTCAAAACCTGCCGCTGCCTGGCTGCCAAGACTCGTATTTTCGGGAGCCGGAATACCCCCTGTTGTCAGGGTAATCAGCGAAAAAACCGGTGAAATGCAATATGCCATAAGGACTGCCACTATGGAGTTTGACCCAAAAGTATTTTCAGGCGGCACCTACACCATCGAGGCAGGCGAGCCCGGAACGCCGGTTTGGAGAGTGTTGAACGGCATTGTAGCTACTGGTGAGAAAGGACAGAATACAATTAAAATTGATTTATAAATTAAATCATAAGTCCAATCTAAAAAGTCAAAAAAATCAAACTGCCACCAGGGCATCAAGTCACTAATTGACACATATATTTGAATATCAATAAGATAACCTTGGTGAATCCTTTGTGTCCTGGTGTCTTAGTGGCAAAATAGGCTTTTCGGGGTAGGCTTATCTCTTACCCAAGGAAGGTGGAACAATTGGAATTCCGCCCTTTTTTGGTAAATTGCAGTCTGCATTTTTCATTATGCATTATACAAAATCTGAAGTTTTAATAACAACCTTAAATCGATACCATGAAGCATCTTGTTACCATCATCATTGTTCTTCTTTTTGCTGCCACCTCCTGTACAAAAAAGGCTGAATTCAAAGCCAGTTTTGATAATACCCACGACCGCATCTGGGTTGGAAAAGATTTCTGGTCGATACCGCTCGAAGACTGGAAAGTTGAGAATGGCCTGCTGCATTGCATAGGCACGGTTCCTGAGTCGAGGGTAAACCTCCTCACCCATGTATTGTCACCAGAAGCCGGCGATTTCGAGTTTTCCACCCGCCTGTTTCTCGCTGATAAAGGGAGTAACCCGGGTTCGGGTGGGGTCATTGTTGGAATTTTTGATGAGGAAGACCCCGATGTGAAAGCTGCCTGCTATTTCGGCAAGGGAGTGAAAGCAGGTGTCAGCCCTAACGGATTTGCCTTTCTAAATGAACAGCGGGCCGACCTGCCTGAGGATTTCGATTTTAGTGATGTAGCGCTTACCGTGAAAGGAAACAACAGCCAGCTTACGCTGACCATCGCCGATAAAAACGGGAAAGGCCCGGAGCAATTGACAATCAGCATCAACGGTATCCGCGGATTGGTGGCCGTTGCCAACAACCTCAACCTGGGAGGTGACCACAAGCCCGGAAATTCAAAGTTCAGTTTTGACAACCTTAAACTATCAGGCAGCAAGGTCATTACGCAACCTGAAAATGCTTTTGGACCGGTACTTTTTACCCTGCAGACCCTCAGCAAGGGAACTGTAAAACTCATGGCATTCCTGCCTCCTGTCGGAGAGGAGGACAACCGGCAGGTTTCCCTTCAACTGAAAAAATCTGATATATGGCAACATGTGGCTACAGAAACCATTGAGCCGGATTCACGGACCGCCATCTTCAGGATGGAAAACTGGGACCCCTCATCAGATGTGGAATACAGGGTAGAATACATTGAGTGGGGCAAAGACGGAACAGAGCATCCGGAATACTATCCGGGAGTCATCAGAAAAGATCCGGTCGACCGGCCGCTGAAATTTGCAGGGATGACCTGTCAGTTCACTTCCGGCTATCCTTATACACCCCTGGTGGAAAACCTCAGCAAGCTCGACCCGGACATACTCTATTTTTCGGGCGACCAGGTCTATGAACCCAATGGTGGTTATCCCATCAAAAGACAACCCGATGATGTTTCCATTGTGAACTACCTTGGGAAATACTATATGTTCGGATGGGCTTTTGGCGATCTGATGCGAGACCGGCCGACCATCTGTACGCCCGACGACCACGATGTGTATCATGGCAATCTTTGGGGTGAGGCCGGGGAGATTATGCCCCCCGGAAGGAGTCCCTCTGACAGTAAAGGCTTTATACAGTCGGTAAGAATGGTGAATGCAGTAAACCGCACACAATGCGGGCAGCTTCCCGATCCGTTCGATCCCACACCCATCAAGCAGGGAATGAGCGTATGGTATACCTCACTTACCTATGGAAGGGTCAGTTTTGCCATCATAAGCGACCGCATATTCAAAACAGCGCCTGAAGCTGTATCGGATTGGGAAGGAAGGCATGACCATATGAAAGAGCCGCGAAAAGATCTCTCTTTCCTTGATAAGCCGGGTGTTGAGATGTTCGGAGACCGCCAGAAGGCATTTATGGACAGCTGGATGCTGGATTGGGAGGGAGCCGACATGAAAGTACTGCTCTCACAAACGGTTTATGCCAATGTGGCCACACACCACGGAGGTCTTTCCGAGTATCTTTATGGCGACCTCGATTCAGGTGGCTGGCCCAAATCAAGCCGCGATAAAATGATCACCCTATTGAGAAAAGGGGCAGTATTCCACATCAATGGCGACCAGCACCTGCCATCGCTGGTGCAATATGGTCTCAGCAATTACCAGGATGCAGGCTGGAGCTACTGCACGCCTGCCATCTGTAATTTTTATATGCGATGGTACCTGCCCGACGAACTCGGAATTCCGGTGATTGACCGTCCGGAACATGGCTATCCGAATACCGGAAAGTACGAGGACTCCTTTGGCAATAAGACTTTCGTTTACGCGGTTGGAAACCCCGGGAAAGTAACCGTCGACAACAACAGCCGCTACAACAATGCCCAAATCCGGGTATCAGGGTTCGGGATGGTCACCTTCGATAACCAGGAACGAACAATTGACATTGATGCGTGGAGGTTCCTTGCCGATGTGGAGAGCCCCAACATGGTGCGCGACCAGTTTGCAGGATGGCCGCTCAAAATATCACAGACCGACAACTTCGGAAAAGGGGCAGAGTTTGTCCTTCCGGAAATAACCATCAGCAAACCCAACCAATTGCTGCAGGTGTGGAACGGAAAAACCGGGGAGCTGGAGCTGGTTTACAGGGTGCAGGGTACGACAGTACAACCCCGGCTCTATAAAAGCGGAACGTTCAATGTAAAAATCGGTGAAGGCAACAACATACATGAGATTACAGGGCTACAGACAAAATCAGGAAATAATCCGGAGAAGTTGGTTGCTGAAATTAATTAATGATGTAATTTCAGCCATTTAATTCAGATTATGCAGAAGTTGAATACAAGGTCACTTATTCTGTCGCTGGCAATTACACCGTTATTTCTTTCGCAAAGCGCACAGGGGGAAAATCATGGCCAACAGTCGAGGCCCAATATTCTCTGGATCACCATAGAGGATACCTCTCCCCAGTTTATAGGCTGCTACGGAAACAGCAATGCCCGTACCCCGGTAATCGACAAGCTTGCGGAGGATGGAGTGCGCTTTACCAACGCCTTTTCGACCGGAACAGTATGTTCACCCAGCCGGACAGCCATCATCACGGGAGTAAAAACCTATAAAGCAGGGACCGGAAACCACCGCAGCAAATACCCTGTTCCTGATTACATCAAAGGATTCCCGCACTATCTGCAAAAGGCAGGGTATTATACCACCAACAATGCAAAAACCGATTACAATGTAGCCAATGAAAAGCAGTTTATCGGGGAGGCCTGGAATGAAAGCTCGGGAAAAGCCGGGTGGTGGAACCGCCAGCCCGGACAACCCTTCTTTGCTGTGTTCAACTACAACGAGTCGCACCAGTCGCGAACCATGACCGAGACTTATGAATGGTACCTTGGGAATGTTTTGCACCAGCTTGCTCCGGAAGAGCGGATAGGGGATGGTGAATTTGACATGCCGCCGATATACCTTGACAGTCCTGAAATGCGAAAACAGTTTGCCCGGGTTTATAATTCCATAAAACTCACGGACAACAAAATCGGGGAGTTGCTTGCGCGGCTGGAGGTGGGCAATCTGAGGGACAGCACCATCATCTTTTTTTATGCCGACCACGGTGAAGGAATGCCAAGGGGCAAAACCAACGGCATTGACTATGGATACCGGGTGCCTTTTATCATTTGGTTTCCGGAAATGTATAAACACTTGTCGCCTTGGGGCACCGGCGGATTGGTAACCGACGAACTGGTCGATTTTACCGACCTCGCCCCTACCCTGTTAAGTCTGACGGGTGCTGATATCCCGGGGCACCTCGAAGGCAGGCCGCTGATGGGGGGCAAACGGAAGAAACCCGCAGATCACCTGGTGCTTTCATCCGACCGGTCTGACAACGGCATTGATATGGTCAGGACAGTTACCGACGGCAGGTTTATCTATTCGCGCAATTTCCTGCCCTTTATTCCGGAAGCACGGTATATCCGTTATATGGAAATCGGAGAGATCAAACAGCAAATGCGGCAGGATCTGGCTGAAAACAAACTCAACCCGCTGCAAAAAAGCCTGTTTGAAAGCCGCCCGCCGGAGTTTCTTTTTGATATTGAAAATGACCCGTGGGAAACCCGGAACCTGGCAGCTGATCCTGCATACGCACCCATCCTGAAAAGAATGAGAAAACTTTTAAAAGAAGAGGTCATTCGTTCGCGCGATGTAATGTTGCTGCCGGAATATGAAATCGGCCAGCTTTCAGGTAATACCACCGCTTATGAATTCCGGCTCAGCAAACAGGAATATCCGGTGAAGAATATCTTTAAAGCCGCCACGTTGTCGGGATTCAGGAGCAAAAATTACAGTAAGGAACAGACCCGATTGCTCAGCCATCCTGATAAAATTGTCCGCTACTGGGCCATTACCGGATTGAGAAGCCAAAATCCCGAAGATCTCGCGCCGCACGCCGGGAAAATAATCGCAGCCATGAATGACCCTTATCCGCCGGTTGCGGTAACGGCTTCAGCCATTGCGTTTGAATATTTAAATGATAAAACATCCGAAGATCTGCTGAAAAAGTTTATTGCCAGCGGAAATCCACATATTTCATTAATGGCGATCTATTACCTGATGTATTCCGGAAAGAGGCAATTGTTTGCCGCAACGATAAAGGAAGTGCATGCGACGACTGGCGGGGGGTACAATGTAAAGGCAGCCTGCATGGATTTTCTGGGCAGCCTGAACCTCGTTCCCAACAACCCGGATTACCGGGAGTAATGCCGGATCACACGCGAGAACATTTCAATTTTCATGGGAGTTACATCGAAATGCGTAAGCATTCTATCGAATACCAAAAAACAGACACTGGTAATGAGATAAATACCTTTAAAAACTAACAATTATATTGAGATGAAATCATTAATCATCGGATCCCTGGCCCTTGCAGCGATACAGGCAGGTGGCTGTTCGCGCGATAAAGCTGAACCCGCCATGCGGCCCAACATTCTGTTTGCCATCAGCGACGACCAGTCGTTCGCCCATACCAGCTTTGCAGGCAGCCGGTTTGTGAATACGCCCGCATTCGACCGGATTGCCCGTGAGGGGATATACTTTTCCACCTGCATTGCAGGCTCGCCTGGTTGCGCCCCATCGCGCAGTTACATTGTAACCGGCCGGTACCACTGGCAAAACGAGCAATCGGGGCAACATGCCTCCTCCTGGATGAAAAAGCACATTCCATTTATCGATTTGCTTGACGCGGACGGATACATAACCGGCCGCACCGGCAAGGGGGTATCTCCTTTCCGGTATGCGCGGGATGAGAATGATTCGTTGTGGCGCGCCACAGATGCAGGGGGCATCACTCACAGTAATATCCAGTACCAGCCGGGAACCCCGGAGGATGAAAGGCCGGCAGACCATATCAGCAGCATCGATTACTCCGGGAACTTTAAATACTTCATGGAAAACGTAAGGGGCGATAAACCTTTCTTTTTTTGGTACGGAGCCAGCGAACCCCACCGGGATTTTGAACAGGACGCCTGGAAACGAACCAATAAAAAGCTCGAAGATGTGGATGTTCCCGGATTTTTTCCCGACCATGAAATCGTCCGCGGCGATATGCTCGATTATGCTGTGGAAATCGAATGGTTCGATCTCCATCTGATGCGAATGCTGGAGTATCTCGAAGAAACCGGGGAACTGGAAAACACCATTGTTATGGTTACCTCCGACAATGGAATGGCGTTTCCAAGGGCCAAGGCCAATTGCTACGAGTATGGAATACGTGTTCCGTTTGCCATCCGTTACCCCAAAGCATTTCCGGGAGGCAGGAAAGTGGATGACCTGGTGAGTTTTGCCGACCTGGCACCAACCATACTCGAAATTACGGGTACCTCCCCGGATGGAATGTTACCGGTTTCAGGCAAAAGTTTTTTAAATGTTTTAAAATCAAAAAAAGAGGGCATAGTTGACCCCTCAAAGAAATATGTTTATGCTGGCCGGGAGCGCCACTCTTCTTCGCGTTATCTCAACCACGGCTACCCGCAGCGGGCCATCCGGAGCCACGATCACCTGCTGGTGTGGAACATGAAGCCGGAACGCTGGCCATCAGGAGATCCGCAAAGGCTTAAGCCGGGCGGTGAATCCGGGCTTTTCCCGATGTATGGCATCGACGAAAACGGAAAGCACCACTCCGAACAGGCCTTTACCGATATAGATGCTGCCCCGGTGAAATCATTTCTCATTGAAAACTGGCAAAACGAATCCATCAGGCCATATTTTGAATGGACACATGCCAAAAGGCCTGAATATGAACTTTTTGATATCAGGAGTGATCCCGACAACCTGGTAAACCTGGCAGGCAATCCTGCCTTTGCTGAGGTGGAAGCAGCTCTGAAGGACGTACTGCTGGAGGAGCTGGTCAAATCTGGTGATCCTCGCGTGACGGGACCCGATAAGGAGATATTCGACTCCTATATCCGGTACAGTCCAATCCGGGAGTTTCCAAAACCTGAATGATAAAAATACATGTTTGGAAACCTTTCCACACTTTTCGCACCAAATAATGAAATTGACATGGGCTGCAAAACACATACCGTGAACAATAACCGCTCAGGGAATGTCAATTCCATCCCTCCCTACCGGGACAATTAATGACAATTAATATTGACAATTAATGACAATTAATATTGACAATCAATGACAATTAATATTGACAATTAATGACAATTAATATTGACAATTAATATTGACAATTAATATTGACAATCAATGACAATCAATGACAATTAATATTGACATCAATTATCCACATCAATAAATAGTATGAACTCTATAAAATATTGCCTTCCTGTCCCCCTGCTCCTGACAATGTTCTCTTGTTCAAAAGAAACCAGTCAGGTTACAGTAAAGCCCAACGTGCTGTTTATATGCATCGATGATCTCCGGCCTGACCTGGGTTGTTACGGCAATGAGATTATCCATTCGCCCAACATCGATAAACTGGCCGGAGCCGGAACTGTCTTTACCAACCATTTTGTATCAGTTCCCACCTGCGGGGCATCAAGGTACAGCATGCTAACCGGCATGCTGCCAAGACAAAGGGGGCACATCGGGAACGAGGCCTTCCGTGACTTTATCTCCGGAAAGCCCGAAACCGAAGTTCCCGAAACGTTTGTGCACCACCTGAAGCGTAACGGATACTATACGGTCGGCATTGGCAAAATCAGCCACTACGTTGACGGGCTGCTGTATGGCTACACCGACCCCACCGGCACTGAATATGAGATGCCCCACAGCTGGAATGAGATGTTGCTGGATCCGGGGAAATGGGGCACCGGCTGGAACGCCTTCTTCGGATATGCCGACGGCACCAACCGGCAGGGAATGAACAGGAAGGTAAAACCATACGAAATGGCCGATGTGGATGACATGGGTTACCCCGACGGGATCATCGCCGGTCAGGCTGTGGATAAAATTAAAGCGTTAGCAGAACAGGACAAGCCCTTTTTCCTGGCGGTAGGTTTTTTTAAACCGCATCTACCATTCAATGCACCAAAAAAATACTGGGATTTGTACGATGAGAGCAAGATCCCCGTGTCACCCAACCCGTTCATATCTGAAAACGTGAATCCTGCCAGCATGCATGGAAGTGGTGAATTCAACGGCTATCAACTGGGAGATGAGCAGGCTACACTGGAAGGACCGGTTTCGGATGCCTATGCGAGGAAATTGAGACATGGCTATTTTGCCTGCATCAGTTACATCGACGCACAGGTGGGCAAACTCATGGAAGAACTTGACAAACAGGGACTTACAGAAAATACGGTGGTTGTCATCTGGGGAGATCATGGCTGGCACCTGGGCGACCACCTGATTTGGGGTAAACACACCATTTTTGAGCGTGCACTGAAAAGCGCCTTCATAGTAAAGGGGCCGGGCATAAAAAGCCGACAGACAGTTAACAAAGTGGTCAGTACGGTAGATATTTACCCTACCCTGATGGAGTTATGCGGCGTGGACATGCCCCATGAAACCGATGGCGGGAGCATGGTGCCACTGCTTGAAAATTCCCCTTCGCCCTGGAAAGATGCTGCATATGGCTATTTCAGAAACGGGATATCGCTCCGGACAGAAAGATACCGTCTTACCAAATATTTCAGAAAAGACGAGCCCGTAATCGAACTGTACGACCACCAGGTTGATCCCAATGAAACAGTAAACATTGCTGCCGGGAACCAGGATATAATTGATTCCCTTATGCCGCTGTGGGAAAAAGGGAATACCGGGGTTTTCGGCAATTAACAAGATCAAAAAAATATGAATTTCAAAACAACCTTTTCAGTTATTCTGGGAACTGCCGGTGCAATAACCTGCCTGAGCAATTGTCAGTCCGGGCCACGTGCAAAGGAGTCCGCAATACAAAGGCCGAACATCATCTACATCCTGGCCGACGACCTCGGTTATGGAGATGTCAGTTTCCAGGGGCAGGAGAAATTCAGCACTCCCAACATCGACAGGCTGGCCTCCGATGGAATGGTCTTCACCAGCCATTACTCCGGAAGCACCGTGTGTGCCCCTTCGAGATCATCCTTAATGACAGGATTGCATACCGGACATACCTGGATCAGAGGCAACAAGAGGCACCAGCCTGAAGGACAGGAACCTTTACCGGCCAGCACCTTTACCCTCGGGAAGATGCTTCAGTCGGCAGGTTACACGACCGGTGCATTCGGAAAATGGGGGTTAGGCTACCCTGGGTCGGAGGGAGACCCCAACAACCAGGGCTTTAACGAGTTCTTCGGCTACAACTGCCAGACCCTTGGCCACAACTATTATCCCTACCACCTCTGGCACAACCAGGAAAAAGTTCTCCTTGAAGGAAACCAGGGCAAAGCCACCGGGCAATATGCCCCGGACCTGATCCATCAGGAAGCCCTCAGGTTTATAGAGAACAACAAGGACCGTCCATTCTTTATGTATTATCCGACGATTATCCCTCATGCAGAGCTATTTGCTCCGGAGGCCTATATGGAGAAATACCGGGGTAAGTTTTTGCCCGAAAAAGAATACAAGGGAGTTGATGACGGGCCACAGTACCGGAAGGGGCCCTATGGTTCACAGACCGAATGTCATGCTGCATTCGCGGCCATGGTCCATCTCCTCGACGACCAGGTGGGTGAAATCGTTGCCAAAATAAGGGAACTGGGCCTGGCTGACAACACGCTGATCATATTTACATCAGACAATGGCCCTCATCGTGAGGGTGGTGCTGATCCCGACTATTTCAACAGCAACGGTCCGTATAGAGGATACAAACGTGATTTGTATGAGGGAGGTATCAGGGTACCCATGATCGCCACGTGGCCGGGCAAAATCGGGGCGGGAAGTAAAACAGGCCACATTTCAGCTTTCTGGGATGTGTTGCCAACAATTGCCGACATCATTAATGTACCAGTAGATCAATCGCTTGACGGAATCTCCTTCAAGCCTCTTCTTTTTAGTGAATCCGGCCAAAAAGAACATGAATTCCTCTACTGGGAGTTTCATGAGCAAAACGGCAAACAGGCGGTAAGAATGGGCGACTGGAAACTGGTGGTTACCAATGTCCTGAAAGAGGAGGAAACCAAGGTCGAATTATTTAACCTCATCGAGGACCAGGGAGAAACCAAGGATATTTCCGGAGACCATCCGGAGATAACAGAGCAGCTTTTGGATAAATTGAAGGATTCACGAATTGATTCGGAGATTTTCACTTTTTAATCGCCGGAAATAATAAGAGTCCCTTAGTAAACTTGCTATCATTAGGAAAATCCCTAACGCAATACAACGATAATTTCCCTTTTAGGACCTGGTGTACAAAATACCAATCCTTCTTTTTAGATTGAAACAATACCGTTGGTTACCTGAACTTGGGTTATGTTAAAATATAAAAGTTGATAATAAACCCTTACTCCTCAATTACGACTCTGAATCCGACGTTAAATACCTTCTGGTAGTCGCGGTAAGGCAAACGGAAACTGGAAGTTGCCCGGTAAGGCCTGTCGTACCAGGAACCACCCCTCACAACCCGCTTCTCATTTTGGGCAAGTTCGTTGCGTCCGTCGCTTTCTTTGTAGGGATAGGGCCTGTAAGCTGAGCGGGTCCACTCCCAGACATTGCCATGCATATCGTTCAGGTCAAAATAGTTGGCCCTGTAGCGGCC
>CAYMXK010000103.1:0-13038 GCA_964393915.1 uncultured Prolixibacteraceae bacterium | reverse complement strand
TTGTTTTTAAATCAGTTAATTGTCATTAACTAACGACTTTGAATAATACATTGATAAATTTATAACAGTTTGCGGGTTATCTCCCACAAAACTATTCCGGCGCTGACAGACACATTAAATGAGTGCTTTGTGCCAAATTGCGGAATTTCAATAGCGCCATCGCAGAGGTCTATTACAAGCTGCTGAACGCCTTTAACCTCATTACCAAAAACCAGGGCAAGTTTTGCACTTCCGGGTGGGGAAAAATCTGGAAGCATGATGCTATTGCTTACCTGCTCGATCGCATACACTTTGTACCCTTGTTCACTCAAATGGGTTACAGCATCCTCTGTGTTAGCCACATACTCCCAGGCAACCGATTTTTCGGCATCGAGGGCCGCTTTATGAATCTCCTTGTTTGGAGGCGTCGCTGTTATCCCGCACAAATATATTTTCTCAATAAGCAAGGCGTCGCAGGTTCGGAATACCGAACCAATATTGTGACAACTCCTGATGTTATCGAGGACCACGACCACCGGCTTTTTTTCTGTGGACTGAAACTCCTCAACCGACAACCGGTTCAGTTCATCCATGGTTAATTTCTTCATATTAAAGCTCCTTTCTCCTTACCGGCATAGTCATGCATCTTGCACCACCTCCTCCGCGGGCGAGTTCAGAACCGGCAATGGTTACCACACACCGCTGGTAATCTGAGGGAGATCTTATTCCGGCAATAACATCCTGAGCCGCAATAATCTCAAACCCGTTTTTATCCAATTCATTAAGCGTGTGGACATTTCGCTCGTAACCGATTACCTTGCCCGGGGCAAAGGCAAAGAAATTTGCTCCGCTGTGCCACTGTTCGCGCTCCTGTATCCATGAATCAGCCTTTCCTCCGCAGGCAATGGGTTTCAGATCCATGCCCAGCTTTTTCAGGCACTGAGGGATATTGGCCTCTTGTGAGATATGCTTCACATTTCCGTTGTCAATTTCAACATGTATGGTTCTGAAACGGTTCAGTTCAAAAATCATGGGTTCATACACCATGCAGGCGTCCTGATCAAGGAAAGTAAAGACCATATCGAGATGGATAAAAGACTCTGGCAGGGCAGGTAGCTCCTGGACAATAATATCGCGTTTTTCACGGGTGGTCTCCTTAAGTTTTTCGAGGATAAAATCTATCCCCTGTGTGCTGGTCCGGACTCCGGTACCGATGACCAGCACGTTGTGACGCCCGACCTGAAAATCCCCACCTTCGAGGGTTACACTGTCCGGTGGCATAACAGACTTTTTAGCTGTAACCGGATTATGGGTTGTGGTCTCAAATATTGGATGGTGATTGAAAATTGACTCGACGATCATTGATTCACGTTCTCTTACCCTGTTGGCCATTCTGCCAATGAACATACTCCCGTTATAACCCATGGCGGAATCGCGCGTAAAAAAGAGATTGTGCAACGGACGAAGTAAATAACGCTCATCACTAAGGTATTTGGTAAGGTTGTCCTTAATCAGTGGTACGCCCTCTATCAACTGTTTTGCAAGGAGATTAGCGGGAAGATGCTCCAACTCCTCTGCGGCACTGCAGACCCCTTCATTACAACAAATATCCCACAAAAGCCTCTTTTTGACATCAGCCATTTCAAGAATGGAAGTCAGTAATTCAGATACTTCAAGTGTCCGGCATACCTTATTTAATACCCCTTTCAGCTGATTGTACTCACTTGTGGCTATTGACAGATTGAGAATATCACTATACAAAGCTCTTTCTGCATTCTGCGGTGTCATATTCTCGACTTCGGGACCCGGGCGATGGAGAATTACCGCCTCTAGTTGTCCTATTTCAGAATTAATACTGGTTTTTATCCTTTCTATCATGGTCTGATTTTTGAGACAATCGCAAAGATATAAACTTTGATGCAGGCATAATGGGCACACAAATAAATCGTTATAAATTTGCATGATGAAACTTTTCCGTAAAATATTGCTGGCAATAGCTCCAATTTTTCTCACCGGCTCCATTCTGTTTGCCCAGGAGGGAGATACCTCCCGTCTGGGCATTGGCATCGTTACCGGCCAGGATACCATTATTGAGAGGCAAATCAAGGAGGTATGGGTATATCCGGCCCGGCAGTTTAAGAGCCCGCGGTACGAAAGGCAATACTGGCGTTTGGTGCAAAGGATAAAAAAAGTATTGCCATATGCCAGCACGGCCAACCAGCTTTTGAGCGAATATGAACCCGAATATTTGAAACTTACCAGCGAACGGGATAAAAGAAGACTAATTAAAGAAGTTGAAGATCAACTGATGGCTCAGTACAAGGAAGAGTTTAAAAAAATGAGCATAACCGACGGGAAGGTGCTGATAAAACTAATAGACAGGGAAACCGGCAGAACCAGTTTTACCCTGATCAGGGAATTCAGGGGGGCATTTATTGCCACTTTCTGGCAGGGAATAGCCCGTCTGTTTGGGAATAACCTAAAAGAGGAATTCGACCCCTATGGAGAGGATCTTCTTATAGAAGAGATCGTTACGCTGATAGAAATCGGATATTTATGAAACGACTGTTTTTTGCCGCTCCTGTTATTGCCGGTCAGGAATTATTAACGATAATGGACTATCTGCAATTTGAATTACGGAGTGAGCAAATTAAATGGGTCTCAAAAGAGAATCTTCATTTTACGTTGCAGTTTCTTGGAGACACATATGAAGCCCAGATACCAGGGATTATTGAATCTGTTAAAGAAATCACGGGCGAATTTTCAAAAACTTCAGGCAAACTGAAAGGTATCGGCTACTTTAGCCAAAATGGATACCCACGGGTTCTTTTTTCCCATATTGAGGATATGCCAGCCTTGGCTGATATGGCGCAAAAAATTCATGCAGCTACAGAAATACACGGATTTCGCCCAAACTATCGGGAATTCAAATCCCACCTTACCCTCGCTCGCATTAAATCACTAGGCAATAAGTCACATTTTTACAGGGTGACAGAATCACTCAGGGGAAAAACTATACAATCGATGACCATAGAAGAAATTGTTCTTTTCGAGAGTGTTCTGCGTCCGCAGGGCCCAATATACAAACCCCTTGAAAGGTTTAAACTCTCCTGAATCGTTTTTTATCCGGCCACAGAATATTCCAAAAAAATGCAAAACATGTCATTCGTCAATTCACAGTTACCGAAATTTCCGTAGATTGTGCACTTTTATTTTAAATATCTATTAAAACATAACCACATGAAGATCATATACTTAATTACGCTTATGGCAATAATAACATCTGCCTGCACCAAAACCACAAAGGTGATTTATCCTGAAACAAAAAAAGAGAATGTAACCGACACTTATTTCGGTACCGAAGTAGCCGATCCTTACCGGTGGCTCGAGGACGACAACTCCCCGGAAACCGCAGAATGGGTAAAAGCGCAAAATGAAGTTACATTTGCCTATCTTAATCAGTTGCCTGGCAGGGAGCAAATTAACAGCCGGCTAACCGAACTGATGGATTATCCCAGGGTCAGTGCGCCTTATAAAAGGGCTGGAAAATATTTTTTCAGCAAAAATGACGGACTCCAAAACCAGAGCGTAATTTTCATGTCCGAAACCCTGGGAGGAGACGAACAAGTGTTGCTCGATCCCAATAAGCTCTCAGAGGATGGCACTGTTGCCCTTTCGGGCACCGAAATTTCTCCGGACGGCAAATACCTTGTTTACAGAATCTCCAGGTCGGGATCCGACTGGAATGAAATATACATAATGAACATTGAAACCCGCGAATTGCTGCCCGATGTCATAAAATGGGTGAAATTTTCGGGCACCTCATGGTATGACGAAGGTTTTTTCTACAGTGCCTACGCCGAACCAGTAGCAGGAAGTGCCCTGTCGGGATCCAATGAGAATCACCTGGTGAAATACCACAAACTGGGCACAGATCCTGCCAACGATCCTGTTATTTACAGCGAGCCAGAATTTCCGAAAAGACTTTTTGGTGCCGGCACAACCGAAGACAAGCGTTTTCTAATTCTGTCGCGCAGTGAGGGTACTTCCGGCAATGCATTGTCGTTCAGAGATCTGAATTCAAAATCAGCCCATTTCATACCATTAGTGGAATCGTTTGACTCCGACTTTAATGTAGTGGATAATATCGGTGACCACCTGATCGTTCATACCAACTACAAAGCTCCCAAATACAGGCTTTTAAAAATCGACACCAGAAATACCGCAGAAGAAAACTGGGTGGAGCTGATCCCGGAAGCTGCCCATGTAATGTCTTCAGCCACATTGGCCGGAGGAAAGATTGTTCTCAACTATTTAAAAAATGCCTATAACCACCTTGAGGTATTCAACTATGACGGTGTTTCCGAGTATGAAATTTCACTTCCGGGAATTGGCTCCACCGGAGGACTTTCAGGTAACAAAGACGAAACAGAGGCATTCTATACCTTCTCCTCCTACAATACGCCCGGCGAAGTATACCGTTTTGATTTCAGCAACAGGGAGTCTACCCTGCACTACCGCCCGGAGGTGAAGTTTAATCCCGATGAATTCCAGGTAGACCAGGTTTGGTACACCAGTAAAGATGGCACAAAGGTTCCCATGTTCCTTTTTTATAAAAAGGGTACTCCCAGGAACGGCTCCAACCCCACCCTCCTTTACGGGTATGGCGGGTTCAACATTTCGCAGACGCCGGGATTTTCCGTTTCCAGGCTATTCTTTGTTGAGAATGGCGGAATTCTCGCAGTAGCTAACCTCCGGGGCGGCGGTGAATTTGGAGAAACCTGGCACAAGGCTGGAACCAAACTTCAAAAACAGAATGTATTCGATGACTTTATTGCGGCTGCGGAATACCTTATAGATGAAAAGTATACCTCGCCGAAGAAACTGGCCATCCAGGGTGGCTCCAACGGCGGGTTGCTTGTGGGTGCAGTTGTTAAACAGCGCCCCGAACTTTTCAGGGTTGCCCTGCCAGCAGTTGGTGTGCTCGACATGTTGCGGTACCACAAATTCACCATCGGATGGGCCTGGGCGGGAGATTATGGTACCAGCGAAGAGAGTGAGGAGATGTTCCGGTACCTTATGACCTACTCACCCTATCACAATATCAGGGCGGCTTCATACCCTGCCACATTGGTAACAACAGCTGACCATGACGACCGTGTGGTACCTGCCCACTCTTTCAAGTATATCTCGAGACTCCAGGAATTCCATACCGGCGACCTCCCGGTTTTGATCAGGATTGAGACTAAAGCCGGACATGGAGCAGGTAAACCAACCGCAAAGATTATAGAAGAACATACCGATATCTGGTCATTCACCATGTACCATCTTGGCATGAGTCTCTAAAGTGATCATGGTCGGATACAAATGACTTCCATGAGAGAAGGAACTGGCCATGGTTTATGATCGGAGGTGTGGAAGAGGCGAACAGAAAAGAGGAAATATAAATGGATCTCAGGTTTTTAGTGATCGAAGGAAACATCGGGGCGGGGAAAACAACCCTGGCAACCAGGCTCAGCGAGGAGTTCAATGCAAAACTGGTACTGGAACAATTTGCAGATAATCCCTTTCTGCCTAAATTTTATGAAGATAAAGAACGGTACTCATTTCCGCTTGAACTATCATTCCTTGCCGACCGATACAATCAGATAAAAAAGGAGATGCTCCACCCCGAGTTGTTCCGAAGTATGCTCATCGCCGATTACTATTTCACCAAATCAGCGATCTTCGCAGGTAACACCCTCCAGACCGATGAATATAGGTTGTTCAGAAAACTTTTCAATATTGTTTTTGAGTCACTTCCAAAACCAGACCTCTATGTATACCTTCATGTGAGTGTTGATAATCTGCTTAAGAATATCCGGAAACGAGGCCGGGAATATGAAAAAAATATTACGCCGGAATACCTTGAAATGATTCAAAATGGTTATTTCGACTATTTCCGGCAGGTCACCCAATTCCCCGTATTAATCTTAGATACAAATGGTATAGATTTTGTGGAAAATTTTGCCGATTATCAATTTATAAAAAATGAAATCACTAATAGTGAGTTTAAATTAGGTGTAAACCGGAAAATTCTTTAGACCACGGTACGATTTTTTGTAAAAAATTTAAAAAGATTTATATTTTTGTGCAAATCGCAACAAATTAAAAACAAATAATTTAAGAACGCTATGACTACTAGTTTGAGAACTCTAATTGTGTTTGTCCTGGCCATTTTCCTGCTTTCGGGTTGTGCCGGACTTAAAAAAATGAAAAAGAATGCCGACAAGATTCAATTTAAAGTAACACCGGAGGTTTTGGAAACCCATGCCGGAAAAGTTGATCTTGCTATTGACGGCAGGTTCCCTGCAAAATATTTTAACAAGAGGGCCACATTGGTTGCTACCCCTGTGTTAAAGTATGCCGGTGGTGAAACAGCCTTCTCTCCCGTTACTGTTCAGGGTGAAAAAGTTCAGGGCAACAACAAGGTGATTTCCCTTGCAAACGGAGGAAATTTCGCCTACAAGGATGCCACCAATTTCTCTGATGCCATGCGATCATCTGATCTTGAGATCAGGATGACCGCCACAAGAAAGTCACAAACCCTGGATTTTGACCCGGTAGTGGTGGGCAAAGGTGTACTGGCCACCAGCACTATGGTTGCCAACGTGCCCAAAGCAATTCTGGGTGTTCGCCGCGAGGCAAACAATACTGGCAAATACGATCCGTATATCGATCCTTTCCAGAGGATAGTTCCGGATGAAATGCTGGCAGACATTTATTACCTGATCAACCGTGCAGAAGTACGCAAAGAGGAGATTACCTCTGCCGATGTGCAGCAGCTCCTCAGTTACACCAAAGCGGCCAACGAAGACGACCGCAAAGACTTAAAAGGAGTGGAAGTTTCTGCCTATGCTTCGCCAGATGGAGCGCTTGACTTTAACACTACGCTTGCTGCTCAGCGCGAACGTACTTCATCAAGTTTTCTTGAAAGCGAATTGAAAAAAGCAGGGATCAACATCAACCTTCGCACCCGCTATACCCCGGAAGACTGGGATGGTTTCAGGGAAAAACTTCAAGAGTCCAACATCCAGGACAAAGAACTGATACTCAGGGTTCTTTCTATGTACACAGATCCTGAAGTACGCGAACGTGAAATAAGAAATCTTTCTGTAGCTTTCACTCAACTTGCTGAGGATATTCTTCCACAGCTGCGCCGCGCCAAGTTGCTCACCAGTGTTGAACTGATCGGAAAAACAGATGAGGAAATCCTGGCTCTTGCTGAATCTAATCCTTCGGCTCTCAATCCTGCAGAACTGCTTTATGCAGCTACCCTTGTTGAAGACCTTGACAGGAAACTAAGGATCTACAACTCTTTCCAGACTGTCTATCCAAACGACTGGAGAGGGCCCAACAACTCAGGCTACGTGCTCGTCAGGCAAATGAAATATGCCGATGCAAAACCATTGTTCGAAAAAGCTGAAAGACTGAAAACCGATGAGCCTATTATCAAGAACAACCTTGGTGCTGCTGCATTGGTGGAGGGCAACATCCAGAAAGCCGAAGAACTTTTTGGTGCAGCTTCGGGTGCAGGCAATGAAGTTAACTACAACCTTGGTATTGTCAGTCTCAAGAAAGCTGATTACAGCCGTGCCAACCAATATTTCCGCAATTTCGCAGATCCCAATACTGCACTTGCCAAAATACTGACCGGCGACAACAACGGCGCACTTAAAGACCTTGAAGGATTTGAGCGTCCAAACTGCTTCATGAAAGAATACCTTATCGCGGTAGTTGGTGCACGCACCGCAAGGGAAAACCTTCTTTTCGACAGTCTGAAAAAGGCAGTTGAATACAATCCGGCAATGAAAGAAAAAGCAAAAACAGATATGGAATTTGCCAAGTATTTCGACAATGCCCAATTCAAAGCTATTGTACAATAGACACTTACAATATTTTAACTCCAAAAGAGGCAGTCGAACGACTGCCTCTTTTGTTTTTCAGCAATAATCTGGTGGATTGTGACATTGCTTCTTTATTATCCGGCAAAAAAACCTTATTTTTTCAGGCTTGTTATAGAATACATTATTAAACCATTTTTACGTATGAATACCATTGACAAATACATTGATGAAAACAAGGAAAGGTTCCTTGAAGAATTGTTCGGATTAATCCGGATTCCATCCATCAGTTCATTGAAAGACCACAAGCCCGACATGTACCGTGCGGCGGAATACTGGAAAAATATTTTACTCGAAGCGGGTGCCGACAAGGCTGAGATTTTTGAAACCCCGGGCAATCCGGTTACCTACGGTGAAAAAATAATCGATCCAAAACTCCCTACTGTACTGGTATATGGACACATGGACGTAATGCCGGTCGATCCGATAGAGAAATGGACTACCCCACCCTTTGAGCCTGAGATTCGTGATGGGAAGATCTATGCCCGTGGTGCAGATGATGACAAGGGTCAGGGAATGATGCACGCCAAAGCCTTCGAACTGATGGTAAAAACCGGCACACTCCCCTGCAACGTGAAATTCATGATCGAGGGAGAGGAAGAAATTGGATCTCCCAACCTTGGGAAATGGTGTGAAGAGCACAAAGAAATGCTGCAAGCTGATATCATCCTGGTCTCCGACACGTCAATGATTGCCCCTGACAAGCCAAGCATCACCACCGGGCTGAGAGGATTGGCCTACTGGCAGGTAGAAGTTACCGGTCCTTCCCGCGACCTGCACTCCGGTCTGTTTGGCGGTGCCGTTGCCAACCCGATCAATGTTTTAAGTAAACTTATCGCACAGATGGTGGATGACAAGGGCAGGGTTACCATCCCCGGGTTCTATAACGATGTGCTGGAAGTTTCTCCCGAAGAACGCGCTTTACTCGCACAGGCCCCTTTCGATGAAGCAGCATACAAAAAAGCCATTGACGTGGAAGAATTGGATGGGGAAGAGAGTTATTCTACCATGGAGCGCACCGGCATACGCCCATCTTTTGATGTGTGTGGTATCTGGGGAGGCTATACAGGAGAAGGTGCAAAAACCGTTCTTCCTTCTAAAGCATATGCGAAAATCTCAACCCGGTTAGTTCCCAACCAGGAGCACCATAAAATAGAAAAATTGTTCAAAGAGTACTTTGAATCAATTGCACCAAAATCCGTCAGGGTTGATGTCAGCTATCTTCATGGCGGCCAGGGGTATGTATGCCCGATTGACCTGCCGGCCTATCGTGCTGCAGAAAAAGCCTATAGTGATGTATATGGCAAAAGGCCGGTGCCTGTCCGCTCAGGGGGAAGCATACCGATTATTTCCACCTTCGAACAGGTATTGGATATTAAAACAATATTGATGGGATTCGGCCTGGAGTCGGACGCGATCCATTCACCCAACGAAAACTATCCGTTGGAGCAGTTTTATAACGGAATACGAACCATACCATTGTTTTATAAATACTATGCAGAAATGATGCAGAATCCTGTTTAATATCAAAATGATAAAAACCGGCTCATTTTAAGCCGGTTTTTTTAAATCAACCTCACAAGTAACGATATGAAGAAGTTTTTGAAAAAATTATTGATAATAACTGCTGTAATTTTGCTGACGATGGTTCTGGTCGTGAAATTCCAGGTGAGGGACAGGCATCCCGGATATAAGCTAGACCTGAGAATATCCGGAAGTACCCCCGGAAAAATTGAGGCCGGTTTTGCAGCGGTATCCATTACTCCGGAAATTATTGACACCTGGAACGACATAGATGGCAATGCCCGCTATGAACCAAAGAAAGGCGACACATTCAACGACAACAATGGCAACGGCAAGTTTGATGCCTTGTGGCTGGCCGGGTTTCATAACCGCAGGCCGGCCAACGGCATCCACGATTCCATCTGGGCACGCACCGTTGTAATAGATGATGGCACTTCCCGCATCGCTCTGGTCTCGCTGGATGCAATTGGTTTTTTTCACGACCAGGTAGTGGAGGTCCGTAAAAGACTGCCCAAAAACCTGAATATCGATTACTGCATGATTGCCTCCACCCATGTCCATGAAACCCCCGATCTTATGGGAATCTGGGGACCGTCAGTGTTTAAGAGCGGCGTCGATAAGGCTTATTTAGAACTGGTAATCAACAGCATCATTCAATCCGTTGAACAGGCTGTTGCTGACAGGGAGACCGTATCCCTTCATTTCTCGGTCAACGAAAGCGATGCCCTTCCAATGGTTAAGGATACCCGGAAACCAATTGTTCACGACCCGGGAATCTATATCATCCAGGCAAAAAGAGCAGACCGAAGCACAAAAGGATCTCTGATATCATGGGCCAACCATCCCGAAACTCTTTGGAGCAGGAATCTTATGATCACCTCAGACTTTCCGCATTTCTTCCGCAAAGGAGTTGAAGAGGCGATAGGTGGTACATGTGTATACTTTAACGGTGCGATAGGAGGCCTGATTACCACTCACCCCACGATACCGGTTATTCATCCGGTGACCGGAGAAGAGATCTTCAGCGCAAGTTTTGAAAAAGCCGAGGCGCAGGGAATGAACCTGACTACGGCAGCCCTAAGTGCAATGCAAACTTCAACCGATTCAATTACAGAGGGCAGCATTTCATTGGAGGCAAGAACCTTTACCATACCATTTAATAACTGGATGTTCAGACTCGCAGCTGCAGCAGGCCTTATGGATCGCGGAATGTCGGGATGGTGGCAGGTGCGAACTGAAATGGCCGCTTTTTCCATTGGCCCGGCTTCATTTTTAACAATACCCGGTGAAATTTATCCTGAAATAGTTAACGGAGGAATTGAATCTCCTGTGGGACAGGATTTCATCATTGGCCCTCAGGAAATACCTCCCCTCCGTGAGCTTATGCCTGGCAAATTCAAATTTGTTTTCGGATTGGCGAATGATGAACTGGGATACATCATCCCTAAAAGCCAATGGGACAATAAACCTCCCTGGAATTACCAGGCCGAAAAGGAGACTTATGGTGAAGTTAACTCCTTAGGGCCGGAAACCGCTCCATTGATCCATAAAAATGCCAGTGAAATTCTCCGGGAGCTAAAAAAATAAAGTTAAGCAGCCCCCCGGAAAACAGGATTGATTATTGTTTGGCTCTTTTCAGTGCTTCGGTTGTCGTATAATATTTAACAATCATATTAGGTATTTCCCAATCGGGCATTTTTCCGTCAACCAAAAACCCGAGGTATTTTTGTGCAACCTGCGTAAAATGGGCTTCGTGGCCTACTCTATATTCCGCCGGAACTTCCACAGTCCATTGTTTATCATTTAATTTTACCAGTTTTACACCCGGGTATTTCACTGTAAGTATTTCGTTAAAAGCTTTGTCGAGTGCTCCGCCAAACGCAGAAATGTCCTGTCCTTCCAAAGGTTCGATATAGAGGATTGTCTGGAAGTTTTCGGCAATGCCCTGCCTGATTTCGACATTGCATTTGGTACCTCGCATGATTGAATAATGGGTATCTCCTGTGCCGGGAGGAGCTTCAAAGTTCCAGATTACCGATGCCTTAGCGTGTATTCCCTTCAGTTTATAATTGATCTCCCCGTTGCTGTAAACTTTCAGAATATTTCCTTCCACATCGTTTTTCAGATAGTCAGGATAGCTGTCGAGCTGTGTTACATTCCTGAACATTTCGGGAGTGAGATCGGTGGTCCAGCGGGTAGCCTTTAAAATTTCCACATCACTTTTATTCAGGATAACCTCGGGGAATGCTTCCCACTGGATCAGATCAACCAGATGAGTAGTAACATCCACTATGCCTTCACCCTGCTGGTTAACATCGAAGAACCATGCCGGGCGAACGAGCTGGTTTCCGGAGACGACCTTTGAAAAATGGTGAACACTCTCCTTGGTAATAGCCGGCTGTTCGAGCGATCCGGTCTGTAACTGGCCGAATACTTCGGGGATTTGTGACAATTCGCGTTGCAGGATGGTAGTAATCTCGTAACGTTCGGTCATTATATCGTACAGTAAAACACCCTTTTCTTCAGCTTTTACAAAAGCCTGTTCGAGCATCGGAAACTGCTCCGGGGTAATAACCATTGGTTTGTCGGCAAGCACATTCAGGCCGGCTTCTACCGATTTAAGGATATATTCGGCTTTTTTGGCATTGTTCCCCGAGGTAACCACTACATTGCCGGGTTTGTCGGCAAGCATTTTTTCAAAAAAATCGTTACCCCGGTACACATCAAGTTTCCAGGTGGTTGGATCATCGGCGCGGTTGTTAAACCCTTCAATACGCGCAATATGCCCATTTAGATCAGGCCCTTCGGGAGCATACACCTTCACTGTGGGATCCACCTGATCCAACGAAAACTTTTGTACGAGGGCAGCATGGAAATGGCCCGGATCGAGGGTGATGATCTTTACTTCACCGGTAGCTCCTGTAAACATATTTTCCTTTTCGGTTTGTTGTGATTTTTGCTGGGTTCCGCATCCTGCCATCAGCAGTGCAAATGCAGATAAAGTCCAGATAAACGTTTTTCTCATTGCTATATATATTTAAATTTTAATCGGTGAAACAAAAATAAGGATTTTGCCCGAATTCTAAGGACCGTAATATCCTGATGCAGGTATTAATCACTTTATTTTAATCGCTTTAACCACGATAGCATCATACTCGCTTTTTTCGGGTTGCAGCCTGACAAAATATCGTGCTTTTTCCCTGATACCTTCCAGTTTTCGGACTTGGAATTATCTAACGATTTATCCTTTAATTCAATGGAATAACCATCACCCGGAATTACCGGCCAGGGAATTTAACCGGAATAGAAGACTGAATCAGCCACGGTAATGTCACTTCGACACATAGTAGTATTCATCACCTGTTAGGGCTACATTTTGAGATTTCATCCCGATAAAATGGGAACACAAGTGTCCACCTGGTTTAAGGTACTGCAAGAGTAAACTTACCAACAAAATCGGTTAATGTTCCGATGGTGGTTCCTTAATTAATTGCTGAATATCAGATTTTTACATAGTTAGTGCCATATGGGTAACGCTGTGGCCGGCTCAGCATGGAGTTGGCCAGGTCGTTGTTAATAAATCGTTCAGCTT
>CAYMXK010000102.1:0-13094 GCA_964393915.1 uncultured Prolixibacteraceae bacterium | reverse complement strand
CTGTCTTTTTTGTCCTACAGATACCGCCATGGCCAACCTGAAAATTGAAGGTTTTGACAATTTCCCGTCACAGGTAATTCTCAGTGGGGACGTTATGTACGACGTGGCACTTTTTTACAGCCAACGTTCTTCTGAGAAAAGTGATATCCTACGGCAATTGCGATTAAATCAGCACCCGTATTTGCTGGCAACCCTTCACCGCCAGGAAAACACCGATGACCCCTCCCGGCTATTGGAAATACTTGAGGCACTGAATGAACTTTCCGGCGATTACAGGATCGTTCTTCCGCTGCACCCGAGAACCCGTAATATCATTGCCGACAGAGGATTGGCTCTTAAGTTTGAAACGATTGAGCCGGTTGGATATTTTGACATGATGGAGTTACTGAAGAGTTGCTCGTTTGTAATTACTGACAGCGGCGGACTGCAAAAGGAGTCGTTTTTCTTTGCCAAACATTGCCTGATTGTCCGGGATGAAACCGAGTGGACGGAACTGGTAGATTTGGGATTTAACTTTCTGGTAGGAGCAGATAAAGGAAAAATTCTGCAGAAAAGTACGGAAGTAAGGAATTTTAACAGACCTTTTGATGCCCGGCCATATGGAAACGGTGATGCAGCCAGCCGGATTGCCCGGATACTGAAGGAAATTTTATGAATGCAGTAACTTCCGGAGTGAAACATTGAAATTGTTTATTGGTTGATTTCCCGGTATGAACAGACAGAATGAAGATTAAAGAATTGATAATGAATAATATAAAGCCTAAAATCCAAATGGCCGACCTTTATGGCCAGTATCTTAAAATTAAAGCCGAGATGGATGGTTCCATTCAGGAGGTTATTCAGTCTGCAGTTTTTATCAAGGGCGGCAAAGTCGTTGAATTTGAGAAAAACCTGGCCGGCTATCTGCAAGCCGGCGTTATTGCCTGCGGCAACGGTACCGACGCTCTCCAGCTGGCGTTTATGGCGCTCGGACTTCGACCCGGAGATGAGGTTATTACCTCCCCGTTTACCTTTGTAGCCACGGCAGAGGTGCTGGCCCTCCTCGGGTTGAAACCTGTTTTCGCGGATGTTTGTCCTTCTGACTTCAATATCGATGTTTCAAAAATAGAAGCTGCTATTACACCACGGACACGTGCTATCCTCCCGGTCCATTTATTCGGGCAGAGCGCCAATATGGAAGCTATCCTCGAAATTGCCAGGCGCCATGACCTGTTTGTTGTGGAAGATGCAGCCCAGTCTCTAGGTACAGATTACATTTTCAGCGATGGAAAAACCTTGAAGTCCGGAACTATCGGAAACATTGGCTGCACCTCTTTCTTTCCATCGAAAAACCTGGGTGCATTTGGAGATGGCGGGGCACTTTTTACCACGGATGAAAAACTGGCAGCAAAGATCAGGTCCATTGCCAACCATGGGATGAAGGTACGCTATTACTACGAACGTATCGGCGTCAATTCACGTCTCGACAGTATACAGGCGGCTGTACTGGATGTTAAACTGAGATATCTTCACCAATATGTGGCAGCTCGCCAGGTTGTTGCAGCCTGGTACGACCGGCATCTTGCCGGTATTGACGGGTTAATTCTGCCGGGGAGGGTACCATACAGCACGCATTCTTTCCATCAATATACCATTCGGACCGAAAAGAGGGACCAGCTTCAGCAATACCTTAAAGAACACGGGGTTCCTTCGATGATATATTACCCACAGGCCATTCATCTGCAGGAGGCTTATCATTACCTGGGGTACAAGGCAGGCGATTTCCCGGTTGCCGAAGCACTCACACAGCAGGTGCTGTCGCTTCCCATCCATACCGAGATGGATGAAGGGCAACTTGATTATATTACCGGCGTGGTAAAGGAGTTTTTTTGACATGTTGGTGCCCGGATTGATGGAATCTGTTTGCGAAGCCTAAATCAATTCTTCCCTGTGAATGACCGGCAAAGGAATGGGTTTTTGGATTAACTTTAACGCTCCGTATTTGAATGAATGATTTTGCTGATTGACAGTGGTTTTTGAAATGGAAAAATAAGATGGGCTGGCAATTTCAGATGAGCCATGTTCAAAAAAGTATGGCGAAAGAAAAAAATCTTTGGGGTTATCCGCCTTTATAGTGAAAATTAATAGTATGGAAGAGGTTTTTATACATGAAACAGCAGTTGTTGATCCCGGTGCGCAGATTGGAGCAGGCACCAGGATCTGGCATTTCTGCCATGTTTCCCCGGGATCAATTATCGGGAAGAATTGTGTTTTAGGGCAAAATGTATTTGTGGCCAACGACGTTGTACTGGGCAACAACGTGAAGGTACAGAACAATGTATCGTTATATACCGGAGTGATTTGCGAAGATGATGTGTTCCTGGGGCCATCCATGGTCTTTACCAATGTGATTAATCCACGCAGCAGTGTAAACCGCAAGAGCGAGTTTATGAAAACCCTGGTGAAAAAGGGCGCTTCCATCGGTGCAAATGTCACTGTAGTTTGTGGAGTGACCCTGGGGATGTTTAGTTTTGCAGGGGCAGGTGCGGTGGTGACACGCGATGTTCCCGATTATGGTCTTGTTGTGGGAAATCCTGCTCACCAGACAGGATGGATGAGTGAAGCCGGAGAAAAGCTGGTTTTCACCGAAAGCCGTTATGCCCAATGCCCTGTTACCGGAGAAAAATATCTGCTCGAAGGGGGAAAAGTCCGAAAGGTTTCCGGATATCCGGGGATTCTGGTTTAGTTTAGTTTTATATTTATCGCGACATTGAAAATTTTTCAGATGAAACGTTTTGCACTTATTGGAGCCGCAGGTTATATTGCCGACAAACATATGAAAGCCATCAAGGAAACCGGCAATGAGCTCGTTTGCGCATCCGACCCTTTCGATGTACTGGGACGTATTGACAGTTATTTTCCTGAAGCAGAGTTTTTTCTGGAGAATGAAAACCTTGATAAATATATGGACGATCTCCGGAGAGGGGGAAATCCAATTGATTATGTGAGTATTTGCACACCCAATTACATGCATCCTTCCCATATCCGGTTTGCTCTTCGCAACGGAGCCCATGCCATTTGTGAAAAACCGCTCGTAATCTTTCCTGAAGATATGCACATTATCAAGGATATAGAGGCGGAAACGGGGAAAAGAGTATACACTATCCTGCAGTTGAGGTACCATCCTACCATCCTTGCACTTAAAAAGGAGATCGACGAGGGAGGGAATAAGATGTATGATATAGATCTGAGTTACGTCACTACCCGCGGCAAATGGTACATGAAGAGCTGGAAAGGGGATGTCATGAAATCGGGTGGTGTGGCTACCAACATTGGCATCCATTTCTTCGACATGATTACGTGGATTTTTGGAAAGGTAATGAGCAATACCGTTCATATTTACAATGCCGATAAAGCAGCGGGCTTTCTGCAGCTCGAAAAAGCCCGGGTTCGCTGGTTTCTGAGCCTTGATTACCACGATCTTCCGGTGCAGGCCACCGAAAAGGGAATGCGTACCTACCGTTCGATCACTGTAAATGGAAAGGAGATTGAATTCAGTGGTGGTTTTACCGATCTTCATACGGTAACTTACAGTAACATCCTAAATGGCAATGGATTTGGGATTGATGATGCCCGTGAAAGCATTGAATTAACTGATTTTGTGCGCAATTCAAAACCGGTAGGGCTTACGGGTGACTGCCATCCGTTGTTGCTGCAAAAGGTAAGGCCATAATTTCACGCGCCAGGTTCTTTCGTGAGTACCGCTCATAACCTGTTGACCCGGCTTCCGGCAGGCCATTGGTGTAATTTTCAAATAATTTCTTCAAAGTTGCCTGTATTCCCTCAATATCTTTAAAATCATTTACAAACCCGGCCCTGGTTTCCTCCAGAATATGGGCAAAATCACCGTCAGATGGGCCAATTGCAAGAATAACCCTTTGAAGTGCCATATATTCATACATTTTTCCCGGCAATATTCCCCTCACATTGGGGGAGTCGTTAAGCGGAAGCAGCAATATTTGTGATTTAGACAGTAACTGCAGCCCTTCCTTGTGCTGCATGTGGCTTTTCAGCAGGAGGTTTTCTGACAATCCTTCCTTTTCAATTTCACGGAGTATGAAATCATCGGTTTGCCCGATCAGTTGAATCCTTAATTGCTCGCCAAAGCCGGGAAGTTCTCTTTTAAGGTTTCCCAACGCTTTCCAAAGAGAGGAAGGATTTCGGTCGCGGTTAAAAGCTCCGAAGTGGGAAATGGTAAAGTATTCTCCGGATGGTTTTTGCTGAAAATCAAAATCACCAGGGTCGAAACCATTGTAGATCACGTCGACCCTTCGTTTTGCTATTTTTTCGGTGGTGCCTTTCAGGTAAGGACTTACAGTGGTCACAATATCTGCCCGGGTGAGCACCTTTTTTTCAAGATGGCGATGAATTTTGTCGGCCAGCCAGGTTAGTCTGAGCCGGTGGTAAAAATCGATTTCTGTCCACGGATCACGAAAGTCAGCCAGCCACGGGATATCCTTAAAATGCTTTTTAAGTCCCAGTCCTATCATATGCATACTGTGAGGCGGGCCGGTGGTTACGATCAGGTCAACAGGATGTTCCCTGAGGTATTTTTTCAGAAAGCGGATAGATGGGCGTACCCAGAATACCCGGGGATCGGGAATCAGAAGATTGCCCCGGAGGAATACGGACAATTTGTCTTTCCTGTTACCCTGAGAGGCTTCCGAGATGTAACCGGCCTTAAATGTGTCGGTTTTCTTCTTTCCGGTCAATTTCCGGTAGAGATCGTATGGCTCCCATATCGGATACCTGATAACTTCCGTTTCCGGATGAACCTCTTTTACAAGACTTTCGTCGATTACTGAAGGATCGGGATTTTGGGGAGTATAGATTACCGGTTGCCATCCCAGGGCGGGAAGGTATTTCGACATTTTAAGCCAGCGCATAACCCCGCCACCTCCAGCGGGCGGCCAATAATAGGTGATTATGAGTACGCGTTTCATGCCGGGTTTATTTTTAGGAGTGGCTTTGGCTCCGCTGGCTTCGGCTCCGCTCAGCCACCGGCAGTGTTCCGGTGACTGAGCGGAGCCGAAGTCACCTCATATTACTTCAGCTTCTCGAAAAGTCTTTTGAAGCTTACCTCTTTCGAGATAATGTCACGCAATTTGTCAGCAGGTACACGTTCCTGTTCCATGGTATCGCGGTAGCGTATGGTAACCGTGCCGTCCTGCATGGTTTGATGATCGACTGTTACACAGAACGGTGTTCCGATGGCATCCTGACGACGGTATCTCTTGCCGATGGAGTCTTTTTCATCGTACTGACAGTTGAAATCAAATTTCAGGTTTTCTATAATTTCCCTGGCCTTTTCGGGAAGCCCTTCCTTCTTAATCAGGGGCATAACAGCCAGCTTCACCGGGGCAAGTACTGCCGGAATGCGCAACACTGTGCGGATATCTTTTTCTCCGTTGGCGCCAGTCACTTGTTCTTCATGATAAGCGGCTGATATTACCTGGAGGAACATACGGTCAACCCCGATTGATGTTTCTACCACATAGGGGATATATGATTCGTTGAGTTCCGGGTCGAAATAGCGAAGTTTCTTTCCCGAAAACTGCTCATGTTGCGAAAGGTCAAAATCGGTCCGGGAATGGATGCCTTCTACCTCCTTGAATCCGAAGGGGAAACGAAATTCCACATCAACAGCCGCATTGGCATAATGGGCCAGTTTTTCGTGTTCGTGAAACCGGTAATTTTCAGCACCGAATCCCAGGGCCTGGTGCCAGTTCATCCTGATGGCCTTCCACTTTTCGAACCAGTCGAGCTCTGTCCCGGGTTTTACAAAAAATTGGAGCTCCATCTGTTCAAACTCACGCATTCTGAATATAAATTGCCTGGCCACAATCTCGTTGCGAAAAGCCTTGCCTATCTGCGCAATGCCAAACGGTATTTTCATGCGGCCGGTTTTCTGCACATTGAGGTAGTTCACGAATATGCCCTGTGCTGTTTCAGGTCTGAGAAAAATCTTCATGGCCCCATCGGCGGTTGATCCCATATCGGTGGAGAACATCAGGTTGAACTGCCTGACGTCTGTCCAGTTGCGTGTTCCCGA
Organism: uncultured Prolixibacteraceae bacterium; assembly: GCA_964393915.1. Classification (GTDB taxonomy): domain Bacteria; phylum Bacteroidota; class Bacteroidia; order Bacteroidales; family Prolixibacteraceae; genus UBA1413. Next base: position 7,003 of record CAYMXK010000102.1, on the reverse strand, counting down.
TACCGGACAGGCGATCTCATTGTCGATGATGATCTGTTTCAACTCATCCAGGTTGCTTTCATTCAGCGCCAGGCTAAAGCGTTTGTGCAAATCGTCCCATTTTTGCTGATTCTCCAGAACCCTGGCATTGGTCTGGCGAAACTGGAGTTCATCAAAAGCTTCACCAAACCGCTTTCTGGCTTTTTCGATCTCTTTTTCAATTTTGTCTTCTAACTTAGCGAGCTGTTCTTCAATAAGAACATCTGCACGGTAGCGTTTTTTTGAGTCTTTGTTGTCAATAAGCGGATCATTGAATGCATCAACATGTCCTGAGGCTTTCCAGATCGTAGGGTGCATAAAAATGGCTGAGTCGATGCCAACCACATTTTCGTGCAGCAATACCATGCTGTCCCACCAATATTTTTTGATATTGTTTTTCAGTTCAACGCCATACTGTCCATAATCATATACAGCGCTGAGACCGTCATAAATTTCACTCGATTGAAAAACGTAGCCATATTCCTTGCAATGGGCCACCAGTTTTTTAAATACATCTTCCTGAGCCATAATCTGAAATGTAATTTCTTGTTTGAAGTGGTAAAATAAACGAATTAATCGACTTCTTCGAAATCGACGTATTCGCCTGTTTGTGAATTGCGGTTATTCTGATTTTGATTCCGTTCGACGGTAACTTCTCCCTCACGCTTTTCCTGACGTTGCTGATCGCGCATTTGCTGATGCATTTTAGCTTGCATGTCCTTAATGGTTTTCTGGAACAACAAGGGTAGAACGAATCTGGCAATTAACCGGAAAGCATAGAAAATGATCAGAATCACAACCACTGTCCTGAGAAATCCTATAATAAGAATTATTGATATCATGTTAAGAGTAATCTGAAAATCTAATTTTTAACAGGCTGCAAAGGTACAAATTTATTTTAAGCCGTTGAATTGCCCGATGTCATAGTTGTTTGGCAATTAACTGTTTTGTAATTTGAATGCATTGGTTAACTTATTGAACCTGTAGTTGATTTTCAGGGTTAGCATATACATCACAGGTGAAATAACCAGGGTAAGGAAAGTTGCGAAAGTGAGCCCAAAGATAACTGTCCAGGACATGGGACCCCAGAACGCCACGCTTTCTCCTCCGTATGAAAAGGATGGATCAAAGCTGGAGTATAGGGTCAGGAAATTGAAATTGAAACCTATGGCCAGAGGGATTAACCCCAAAACAGTGGTAATCGCGGTAAGCAAGACCGGGCGGAGACGTGTGCGGCCTGCCTGTACCAGCGCCTCAATCTGTATATCCACAGGAAGGAAGCCTTCCGGATCAATACCAAGTTCTTCTTTCTTTCTCTGTCTGAGCAGATCGATATAATCTACCAAAACAATACCGTTGTTAACCACAATACCAGCCAGGGAAATAATCCCGATACCGGTCATGATGATCACGAACTCCATTTTAAATATTCCAAGTCCAAGGAAAACCCCTATGGTGCTGAATACAACAGTAACCATGATGATAAGTGGCCTGATAAAAGAATTAAACTGAGTTACCAGAATGATTGTGATCAGGGCCAAAGCTATGAGCAGTGCAAAAAACAGGAATTGGCTGCTTTCGGCCTGCTCCTGCTGTTCGCCTGAGAATTCATAGATGTATCCATTGGGAAGAGCGTATGAATCAAGTATCTGTTTGATCCTGGTGTTGATCTGATTGGCATTGAAACCTTCTTCCACATTGGAGGTTATGGTAACGACCCTTTTGTGGTCTGAGCGGTTGATCTTGTCGTACGTACTGGAATATTCAAAACTGGCTACTGCCGAGATAGGTATTTTATTATCGTTGATATGGATCTTCTGATTCATCAGGATGGAAACATCGTTGCGGTATTGTTCCTTTAACCTTACAAAGATGTCATATTCGTCTTCACCATCCTTATAGCTGCCCACATCGTAACCATATAGCGAATTTCTCAGCTGGCCAGCGATAGCCTGGGTTGACAATTCAAAAAGGCGGGCTCTTTCTCGGTCAATATGGATGAGCATTTCAGGCTGGTTGATGTTGATATTAAGCGAAAGCTCATCAATTCCCGGGATTTGGTCTTCTTCAATCAGCCGCACAAAGTCATCGGTAATCCTTAGCAGGATATCAAATTCCTCTCCGCTTACGTCGATACTGATGGGAGAACCCACCGGAGGGCCATTGTCCTCTTTTTCAACAAATATTTTAGCTCCGACAAAACCGTCGAGATTGCGGGTAAGTTCCTGCATTAGTTTACCGGTACTAATGCCACCTCTAAGTTTGTACTCTTCGAACGAAACAGCCGTAAGCGATTTATTGGGACTGGCGGCATTCTCGAACATTCCGCCTTTTCCGTTGCCGACTGTGGTGGTAACAGATTTTACGATACCCTTATAAGGTGCCAGAGTGGTGTTGACGATCTCTTCTACCTGCCTTGAAACCTGGTCGGTACGGTCTATGGAGGTACCAAGCGGCAGCTCCATGGTGATATAAACAGTTTGGGGATCGGTATCGGGAAAAAATACCACTTTTGGACTACGGCTGAAATAAAACATACCGGAAAAAATCAGCAACAGGACTGTACCGGTAAAATAGATGGCGGGATTGTATCCTCTGAGCGCATGGCGCAACTGCTTGGTGTACAGCCTTTCCAGCAGTACCAGGAACCGGGTTTGAAACCAGCGGGCCAATGGGCGAAAAGCGACCAGGTTGAGGGTGATAAGCAATGCTACCGTCATCAGGATGTTGGCAAAGAGAAATGCCCTGAACAGGTAAAAGGGTATAGAAACGGCAACAATTATTCCTGCTGTCTTAAGCTGTTTCTTCCAGTTAAATTTCTTCCTGATATCCTCCAGCCTCATATAGGAGGCGATAAAAGGAGGATTGATGATAAGTGCAACAAAGAGGGAGGAGGCCAGAACTATAATCAGCGTTTGGGGCAGCACCTTCATAAACTCTCCGACTATTCCTTCCCACATCAGTAAGGGAAAGAATGCGGCAAGTGTTGTCAGTGTAGAGGCTATGATGGGATAAGCGATCTCGCTCACCCCTTTTTTGGTTGCATTCATCAAAGAGTAGCCCGAACTGTAGAGCCGGTAAACATTCTCCACCACCACAATGGCGTTATCGACCAGCATGCCCAAAGCCAGGATCAGCGAATAAAGAACCATATTGTTAAGGGTGGTGCCTCGCTGATCGAGGATAATGAACGACATGAACATGGAGAGCGGAATGGCAAGCCCTGCAAAGAGTGCATTCCGGAAACCCAGGAAGAGATAAAGTACAAATACCACCAGTATTACTCCAATGATAATGCTGTTTTCCAGATTTTGAATTTCATCGCGTATATATACAGAGCTGTCGTCGGTGACAATAACATCGAGGTTGCCGGGCAAGCTTCCGTCTGATTTTAACTCTTCGATGGTTTTACGCACATTGTCGGATGCATTCAGAATGTTCTCCCCTGACTTTTTAGTCACTGATAGCGTTACCACTGGCTTATTGTCAAGCCTGGCAATGGTGGAGCGCTCCTTATAGGTATCCTCCACGTCGGCTACATCGCGTAAATAAACCGGCTTCCCGAAGTTGATCTTAACGATGGTGTTGGAGATCTGGTCCATATCGGTATAATCGGCAACAGTACGGATAACCCTCCGGGTTTGGTCGGCAGTAAACTCCCCTGCTCCCATGGTAATGTTCTCGAGTTGGATCGCAAGGGCAATATCTTCGAAGGTGAGTCCGGTTGCCTCCAGTTTAAATGGATCCACATTTACCTGAATTTCCCTTTCGTCAATGCCCCTGATACTGACCTCCGAAATTTCGCGTAACCCTTCGAATTCATCCTGAAGCAATTCGGCATATTTCTTCATATCCCGCATACTGTACTCCCCCGAAAGGTTCACATTAACGATTGGAAACTCGGAAAAGTCAAGGTCCATAACCAGGGGATCTGTCTGGAGGTCATTCGGGAGTTTGGATATTGATTTGTCCACACGGTCTTTTGTGTCCTGTAAGGCTTGTTTTACCGGGACCGTTGTGTTAAACTCCACGACTATTGTGCTAACATCCTGATATGATGCAGAGGTAACCTTTTTAGCCCCCTGCATCCCTTTCAGTTCCTTTTCTATAGGGCGGGTGATCAGGTTCTCAATGTCCTCGGGAGAGTTTCCGGGGTATACGGTCTGAATAAAGATGTAAGGCACCACAATTTCCGGCATCAACTCCCGGGGCATCTTATTGTAGGAGAACATTCCGAAGAATATCAGCAGTGCCGTAAAAATATAAACGGTGGTTTTGTTCTTTAGTGACAGAATTGTCGGCCCAAACTTTCGGTCGATATGTTCGGCATTATCAATATATTTATCACTCTTCATTATCAAATAGTTATCTGGTTCTGGTAAAATGGAACTGGATTATGTGGTTGGTCCGGATTAACCCTGAATCTGTAATGGAGTGCCATCTGCCACCTGAACATATCCTTCAGAGATTATTCTCATTCCGGGAGTCAGTCCTTCGATCACCTCTGTCCGGTTGTTGCTGTTTATTCCCGGTGTAACATAGACTTTCCGTGCAATCTGCCTGCCATCTTTTACCTCGGCCACATAGGTGTATTTGCCTCTGAAATCTTCCTTAATAAGGATATTGGGCACAACGATGGCATCGGAAGCGCTATAGTCGCGCAAACGGATGGTGCTTATAAGGTTGGGTTTTATTAAACCGTCGGGGTTGTTGAGGTTTACCCGGATGCTGAAAGTGCGGTTGTTGACATCAATACTTCCGCCGATGCGGTAAACCACCGCTTCAGTTTCACGTCCAAGTGCGGGGAAAAATACCACAGCCTTATCGCCCTGCCTGATTTTTGGCAGGTAGGATTCTGCTACGTCGGCATATACCCTGATACTGCTGCTGTTAATTATCCTGGCAAACGGTACCTGAGGACTGCCAATTTCTCCCTTTTTCTGGTAAACCGATTCGATGGTGCCGCTCACGGGTGCATTTATCACTGCCAGATTAATCTGTGCTTCGGTACTTTCAATCCGCTTCTGAAGTGCTTCCATAGTGCTTCTGGCCTGAAGAAGCTGCATTTCTGAACCGATGTTCTGGTCCCAGAGATTCTTCTGTCGGTTGTAGGTGGTAGTGGCCAGTTCGTGCTGAATCTTCAATTCATCTACCGCTCTTTTCAGTGCTTCGGTATTGAGGATCGCCATGGTTTGGCCTTTGGAAACCCGCTGCCCTTCTTTCACCAGGACTTCTTCAATAATACCAGCCGATTCAGGGCTTACTTGAATATCTTCCTCGGCCTCAACCCTGCCGGTAATTTCAATGAAACGCTCAAAATGCTCAGGCACCAGCTCGGTAACCTCTACCCTCACTGCGTCGCTCTTTTCCACCACCGCCAGTTCTTTTTCGAGGATTTCAATTTTATGTTTCAAATCGGAAAACTTCTTTTTATATTGTTGGAGTTGCTGCACTTTCAAGGCATTATCGTCTGCAGGGGTGGCACTGCAGCCTGCAAGCAAAGCCATGAAAATGGCCGCAAACAGTGTTAAAATCGTAATTTGTCTCATGATGTTATCTGTGTTTCTGAATTTCATTGTTATTATAAATTTCCCATTGCCTTTTTCAGATCGAGGTCGCTCATCAGCAATTGCATAACTGAACTGATAAATGCGCCGTGCGACTGAAGGTATTGGTTTTCAAGCTGCATAAGTTCTGTACTCGAAGAAATCCCATTGTTAAACTTGATTTTGCCCTTTCCAAGGATTTTTAGAGCCAGTTCCCTGTTTTCCAGGTCATTGCCATATTTTTCAATCGATGTTTCCAGGTTTGCCACGGCCATAAGGTAATCTTTCTGTATGGTTTGACTCGCCTGTTCACGCTGATTGGATGCTTGTTCGAGTTCAATTCGTGCCTGCTGAATCTTCAGCAACCGCTGTCCGGAGGTAAACAGAGGCATAGACACAGTTAATCCGATCAATGAGGAGGGATACCATGACTGTTGGGAGCTGAACAGGTTGGCCTTGTTACCGTATGCTGTTTTGGAATAACTGTAAAAACCATCTAAACGAGGCAGGAATGCTACTTTTTCGAGTTTTAGCAGTTTTTCGGCAGCAGTAAACTGTGTGGCAGCCAACCGGTAATCAATGTGAGCTGTAAAGTCGAGGCTGTTTTTCTTCTCCGTTTGAATCAATGGCGTGATGAATGCTTCAAGCTGGTCTTCGAGCTTCAGGGTATCTTCGAGCGACATTCCCATGGTATACTTCAGCACGGTAGAAGCTATGGTGATTTCCCGTTCAGCTTTTAACACTTCGTTTTCGGCTGTCCTGACCAGCATTTTCATCTGATCTACATCCTGTTCCTCCATAAAACCGTTTTCGTACACTGCAGTGGTTTCGGAAAGCATCTTACGGGCATTCATCAGGTTTTCGGACATTACCTTCAGATTTTCTTCTCCTATAAGCACCAGGTAATATGACTGGGCTACTGCATTGCGGATGTCGATGGCGGTCTTTTCGTTTGTTTGACGCGCCAGGTCGAGATATACCTGCGAGGATCCGACTCCCACGATATAACTTCCATCGAAGATCATTTGGGATACCGTGAAGCCAAAATCAGAGCTGTAGTCCTGCCCGAACTTAACAGGAAGGTAGGTACCTGCCTCGCCTCCGAAAAACTCACCGGGAATCAGCGAGACCGGGAGATTCAGGAATTTATTGTAGGCACTTTTCCCGTCAACCTGAGGTAAGCCGGTCGTAATGACTTCCCATACCTTCCTGCGGGCTTTGGTTATTTCGAGCGAGGTGTTTTTTACAAAATAGGAATGCTCAAGCGCGTATGCCTGAGCTTCAGCGAGCGTGAACGAATATGTATCGCCAGCCGCGCGGACACCCGATGATAAAAACATCATCAGTAGAAAGATATAAATGATTGTTTTTGACTGTTTCATTACAAAAATGTTTCCAATGACTTTTGTTCCTATAAAAGATAAAAAAGTGTTTAATTG
>CAYMXK010000101.1:0-13114 GCA_964393915.1 uncultured Prolixibacteraceae bacterium | reverse complement strand
CCTTTGCGAACCTTGCGGTAAAATCTTCTTAACCGCAATGGACGCAAGGAAAAAACGCAATGAAAGGTTAAAATCTTAACCGCAATAGACGCAAAGAAAAAACGCGAAGAACGCAAGGAAATACAGTTAATTAAAAAAGCAATAGTTTATAAGTAAACCCTTTGCGGCCTTTGCGCAGGCCTTTGCGAACCTTGCGGTTAAAAATTAAGGTTACGATCCGAATTCTGTGAACTTACCCAACTTCCGGTATTGTTCGTAGAGAACTTTGTATTTCTCCACATTCTCCGGAATGGGATGGTATTCAGTTTCTATACCGCCACCCATCTTTTGCTGTGCCTCGGCAGTGGTGGCATAAATCCCGGCAGCCACAGCGGCAGCCATAGCCGAACCAAGTGCGCAGGCCTGTTCGGAGCGGGCAACTTTAATGGGCATATTGAGCACATCGGCCACGATCTGCATCACAAAAGGCGATTTTTTGGCCACCCCTCCCAGGGCGATCACTCCGTCGATGCGCACCCCTTCTTCTATAAACCGGTCGTTGATCGCTTTGGAGCCAAATGCGGTGGCTTCCACCAGCGCCCTGAAAATCCGCGGGGCATCAGACCCCAGGGTCAATCCCGTAATCGCGCCTTTGAGGTTTTGGTTGGCATCGGGTGTGCGGCGACCGTTGAGCCAGTCGAGCGCTACGATTCCGCTCTCTTCCAGCGGTATTAGCGCCGCCTCCTCACTGAGCCGGGCGATGATCTTGCCTTTGGTTTCATCGATCAGTCGGTTTTTGGTTGCCTCATCGAGGAGCGTGGATCCCGCAAGGATAGTATCCAAAGGCCATTCCAGCAAACGTTTGAACCAGGCATAGATATCGCCGAAAGCCGATTGTCCGGCTTCGAGGCCCATCATGCCGGGCACAATAGAGCCATCTACCTGACCGCAAATACCCTTCACGAGTTTGTCGCCCACCTCCTCAAGGGGAGCTACCAGCATATCACAGGTGGAAGTTCCCATTACCTTCGACAGGTAATAGGGTTCAATCTCTGCACCCAGCGCACCCAGGTGGGCATCGAAAGCCCCAACGCCCACCACCACGCTGGTGGAGAGCCCCAGACGCCGGGCCCATTCCGGTGTGAGTTTGCCGGCTGCCACATCGCAGGTATAGGTATCCTTGTACAGCCTGTCGCGCAGTCCCTCCAGCATCGGATCGAGGGCTGTCAGGAACTCTTCCGACGGGAGTCCGCCAAATGCTTCGTGCCACATGGCTTTGTGGCCTGCCGCACAACGGCTTCGCTTAATGGTTTTCGGATGTGTGTTACCGGTGAGCAAACCTGGTATCCAGTCGCAATGCTCCACCCAGGAGTAGGCCGTCCGGAAGATGCTGATATCTTCACGGATCACATGCAGGAGTTTTGCCCAAAACCACTCGGAGGAATAGACTCCGCCTTCATAGCGGGTGAAATCGATTTCCCAGCGGGAGGCAAGTTGGTTGATTTCACCGGCCTCTTTTACAGCGGTGTGGTCTTTCCAAAGCACGAACATGGCGTTTGGGTTATCCCTGAAACCGGGAGTCAGGGAGAGTGGTGTCCCCTTCTCATCAACGGCCACCGGAGTTGATCCCGTAGTGTCGACTGAAATTCCGGCCACATTTTCAGCCACTCCCGCCGGTGCCTGCTTCAGTGCTTCCACGATGGTGAATTCCAATCCTTCGAGATAATCGTCGGGGTGTTGCCTGAACTGGTTCTTTACCGGATCGCAATACAATCCTTTTTTCCAGCGGGGATATTCAAACACCGCGCTGGCCACTTCCTCGCCAGTCGCCACATTAACAATGAGTGACCGAACCGAATCGGTCCCGTAATCGAGCCCTATCGTATATTTATCTGCCATATTGATTTTTTATGTCGGTTACCAGAAATAAGCGTAGAAAGCCAGTATTACCGTGATGATGATTACCGAATGTACCACATCCCAGTTGGTCCAGCTGGCCCTGACTTCAGCGCGTTGTTCAGGGGTAAACGACCCCATGGTAAGTCCCTGGATTAGAGCAGGATCTTTTCGTTTGGTAAAATAGCTGATGATGACCATGGCCGCGATTACCACGACAAACAGGTAAATTTCATAATGCAGCCAGTTGTGTTGCAGGAAGATGGTATCTACAAGCCCTCCCGGAGGGAAAGCATCGCTGAATATACTTAAAAAGAGTCGCGCCATACCAAGTATAAAACCAATCACCAAACCGTAAAATCCGGCTGCCGGGGTTGTGCGTTTCGACAGCACCCCCAGGAGGAATACGGCAGCGATACCCGGTGCGAGAAGTGATTGTACATCCTGAAGATATTCATACAGAACTTTGCCGAGGCCCTTCATAACAGGGATCCAGAGAATGCCAAGAAATACGATGACAATGGTTGCTATCCTGCCGATGGTTACGTAGTGTTTCTCCGATTCATTGGGTTTATATTTCTGGTAGAAGTCGATGGTAAACAACATGGCCGAAGAGTTGAACAGGGAGGCCAGCGAACTCATCAGTGCCGCGAGAATACCGCCGATCACTATCCCCTTGAACCCTATGGGGAGCAGCTCTTTCACAAGAGTGGAAAATGCTGCGTCGTTGCTGGCCAGGGTGATAATTCCCTTCTCGTTGAGTGCAAAGGCAATCATACCCGGAATCAGGAATATGAAAACAGGCGTTAATTTCAGGTAGGCGCCGAAAATCGCACCCCTGCGGGCCTGGGTGATGTTGCGTCCCGACAATACGCGCTGCACGATAAACTGGTCGGTACACCAGTACCAGAATCCGATAATGGCCGATCCGAGGATTACTCCGGTCCAGGGAAAATTCGCGTCGTTGTGTGACCGCATCAGGTTAGCCATACTGTCGCCATACTCGTTGGCCGGAGAAACCCTGGCTATTTCGATCAGTTCCGCCCAGCCGCCTACCTTCACCAAACCAATTATCAGCACGGCAAGAGAACCAATAAGCAGGATGGGGGTCTGCAGCACGGAAGTGTACAGAACGGCCCTCATGCCGCCGAAGGTGGTATATAAACCCGTAATCAGAACGAGGCCTATTGCGCTGATCCAGAAGAAATCCACACTATATCCGAGGAAATTTATATAATCGATATTGAAAACATCTTTAAACACCACGCCACCGGCATACACGGTAACGGCAACCTTGGTCAGGATATAGCTCACCAGCGAGATGATTGAAAGGAATGAGCGGGCATGAGGGTTGTAGCGTTTCTCGAGAAACTCGGGCATGGTAAAAACGCCACTTCGGGCATAGAAAGGAACGAAGAACCAACCCAGAATCAGGATCAGCCAACCATGCATTTCCCAATGAGCCATGGCCATCCCGCTTTCGGCACCGGCGCCGGCTAACCCAACCAGGTGTTCCGACCCGATATTGGATGCAAAAATCGAAGCTCCGATAGCAATCCATGTGGCATCGCGGCCGGCCAGAAAATAGTCGGAAGTATTTTCCTCCTTTTTTCGGAGAACCCACACCACAATGCCTATTAATCCCAATACGAACAGGCCAAGAATAATCCAGTCAAGTGTACTCATGTTTATAAGTTTTTAAAGTTAGAATCCGGTAATTTATTGTATGACGTTAATTTTCAGTTATATATGAATTAGTATTTAATGATCCTTTCTGTGCCTGCATCTTTAATTCCGGCTTTAACGCTGTAATAATGGGCACCTTTTCGCGATTCGGTCAGATTTTTTTCCTCCAGTTTTTCGAGCACATCGAGTGACAATATTTTTTTGCGGAAATTTCCGGCATCGAAGTTTCGCTGATATATGGCCTCATAGAGGTTGCGCAACTGAAGCAGTGTGAATTTGTCGGGGAGCAGTTCGATACCAACAAGGCTGTATCCGGCTTTTTGCTGAAGGCGTGTCAGTGCTTTAGCAACCATTTCAGAGTGGTCAAAAATCAATTCGGGGAGTTGTGACAAAGGCCACCACCGGGACTCCTGTTCGAGGTCAAGATGACTGTTGTGTTCCCGGATATCAATCAGTGCGAAAAATGCGATGCTGATTACCCTGGAGAATTCTTCGCGCGAGGGACTCGAAAATGCTTCTACCTGTTCCAGAAAAATATCCTGAAGGCCGGTGGTTTGCTTCAGCACGCGTGAGGCAGCCTCTTCGCACGATTCATCCGGAAGGACAAATCCTCCCATCAGTGACCATTTTCCTTTATCGGGTTCAAATCCGCGGGGATAAAGCAGAAGCTTCAGTTCACCCTTTTCATAGCCGAAGACGACGCAGTCAACTGCCAGCAGATACTTCGAATGTCCTTTGTAATACTCTACCATGTCGCTTAAATGATGGTAAATATATAAATGTATATTGTACTTTTATAAAAACCAGGCCACTTTTTTTAAAAAATATTTCGCCACAGAAAATATTTCGCACCGCTGGCGCTGAGGGGTTGCCACAGATTCACTGATTAAAAAAAATCTGTGAATCAGTGGCTGTTTTTTTTGTTTAGCCACGAATGCACGAATATTTTTTCTACTAATCTGTGGCTGTCTTTCTGTCATCCCGAGGGCGAAGCACCGAGGGATCTTTCTGTCATCCCGAAGGAACTGACCCCGATTCAATCGGGGGTGCATTCGTGGCTAACTTTTGGTTTAATCTGCGGCGAAAAAAAGAGGCTGCCCTTTTGGGGCAGCCTCTGTATAATTATTTCAAAATCAGTGTAATCCTATGCAACAGGGATATCTTTGTTTACATTTTTGCTACCGATTACTCCGTAGAACAACAGGTAAGCCAAACCGGCAACGATTACCCAGTAGCTCATTTCGAAATTGGCAATATCGGCAACCCAGCCCTGAATAGCAGGAAGAATACCACCACCGGCAACCAGTACCATAAAGATTCCGGAGGCAGCAGCCAGGTATTTACCCAGTCCTTCGACTGCAAGGTTGAAGATGCTTCCCCACATGATGGAAGTACACAACCCCACCAGGGCCAGGAAAAAGAATTTTATGGGAACGGGCACTAACCCAAATTTAAGTGCACCTCCCGCCACGGTAAAGGTTGGCATGGAAATGAGGGTCTTTACAGGCCAGAAAATAGCCAGAAGCACCAGGCCGAGTCCAATCAGGGAGGCAGCACTCAACATGCTGCGGCTCGAGATTTTATGACCGAAACCGGCACCAAACAAACGTCCAACCAGCATCAGAAGCCAGTAGAAGCCCACTACTCCACCGGCAATACCGGCACCAATCCCTAATCCGGGAGTATCCTTACCGGCAACAATTCGTTGTGCGGTTTCAAAAGCATCCTCGCTGACTGTCCCTGCCTGGGAGCTGTACGCGGCAATAATTCCCTGGGATTGTTCCACACTGGGTGTGGTCATATAAAGGTTGGCAATACCGGGAGTACCCACTTCGACACCTACGTATACGAAAATGGCGAATGCACCAAGTATAAAATGACGGAATTTCAGTGCACCTGACATCAGTTGGCCAAGCGGTTCCTTGAGACGGTCGGCGTGAGGTTCAGGAATATTAGTCGCCCACAGGATGAAAAATACCAGCGCAAATACACCCATTGCAATATACATGATCGGGAAAACATCAGTAATGTTGGCTTTTGTAGCCTCGCCAATCAGGATACCCACAAACACGGGAGTGAAAGTTGCCATAACCGAATTAAACGAACCACCCACCTGGATGAGCTGATTTCCTTTGTTACCGCCACCACCGAGGGTATTCAACATCGGGTTTACAACGATGTTCAGCAAACACATAGAGAAACCTGCAATAAAGGCACCCAGCAGATAAACGCCAAAACTTCCGGCATGTCCTGACAGGTATTGAATCCCGACACCGACAAAACCGACTGCAATAGCAATCAGGGCGGTCCTTTTATAACCGACTTTCTGAAGCAATATTCCTCCGGGAATACCCATAACGGCATAAGCAATGAAATTCGCAAAGTTCCCCAACATTCCCAGTGAGTTGGGAACATTGAACTGGTTTTTCAGAACAATGCCCATTGGTGCTGCCAAGTTGGTAACAAATGAGATCATACCAAAAAGCAGGATCATCATGAAAATTGGCACAACGTAGCTTCTTTTACTTTGATTCATAATTAAGTTTTTTATTAAAATTAATAATAGTTGGTATTTAATCTTCTAAAAATCAATTTGGTATCAGAATAATCTTTTTGCCCCGTCGCCGATTTCTGCTACATAGAAAGCAGGTTTCAGACCGGTTTTGGCTTCGTAGTTTTTGCCCACCTGGGCAATGAAAGTATCTATGGCTTCATCTTTTACCAGGCTTACGGTACATCCGCCGAATCCGCCGCCGGTCATACGTGAACCAACAACGCCTTCAATCTTGCGGGCCTCTTCCACCATGGTATCGAGTTCAAAGCCGGTAACTTCGTAATCATCGCGCAGGGAATCATGTGACCCGTTCATCAGCTGGCCAAATGTATCAATATTGCCGTCACGCAGTTCCTGCACTGCCTGCTCGGTACGTGCAATTTCACTGATGACGTGGCGGGCGCGTTTGCGGGCGGTTACGTCCTCAATTTTGTCTTCCAATCCGAGGAACTCATCCCAGCTTACTTCGGCAAGGACCTTAATCGGTTTGTATTCATTGATGGCGTCAACAGCAGCATGGCACTCCCTGACCCGTTGATTGTACATGCCTGAGTCGAGTTTATGCGGACTGTTGGTATTGCTGATCACAATCTTGATGCCGTCAAGCTCAACGGGAACCAGGTCATAATCAAGTGTATCGCAATTAAGGAAAATCGCGTGGTTGGCCTTGCCCATTCCGGAGGCAAACTGGTCCATGATACCACACATAACGCCGGCGAATTCATGTTCCGCTTTTTGGCTCATTTTGATCAGTTCCAGCCGTTCGAGACCAATCTCGTAGGTTTCGTTAATGGCCATGGCGGTAACCATTTCGAGGGCGGCCGACGAAGAAAGCCCGGCTCCGTTGGGTACGTCGCCGAAAATTAAAATATCTGCACCCTGTTCAAACTTAATTCCTTTTTTGAGAAACTGAGCAAACACTCCAATCGGATAGTTGACCCATTCGCTGCCAACTTTTTTATTCAGGTCTTCAATGGGTACTTCAGCTTCGAAGGGTAAATTCAATGAGGCAAATTTTACTGATTTCCGGTCGGTGCGGCGGATCAGCAGATAGGCGCCAAAACTCAGCGCACAAGGAAATACAAATCCTCCGTTGTAATCGGTATGCTCGCCTATGAGGTTCACACGCCCCGGTGAAAAATAGCCGTGGAAGTCACCCTCACCATACTTTTCAATAAACTTTTGCTTTAAATCTGTAATAGTCATTGTAGTTGTATTAATTTGTAATTTTTACTTTTATGTCGTCTCGCAACAAAAATAGAACTTTTTTCTACCTTTAACCTTTCGTTTCAATTCAATTTCAAAAAAAACAAATTACAATATGGAAATTACAAGTTCGAAATTCGGAAACCTGCCCAATGGCAGTGATGTTTACCTCATTACACTCAAAAACGACAATGGTGTTTCAGTCTCCATCACCACTTACGGAGCCATAATTACTTCGGTGATGGCACCCGGTAAAAGCGGAAAAGCGGAAAATATAGTTTGTGGATTCGATCAACTCGACAATTACCTCGATGAAAAATACCTGTCCAGTTACCCCTATTTCGGTGCCCTTTGCGGAAGGGTTGCCAACCGCATCGGCAAGGGGAAATTTACGCTCGAAGGGGTTGATTACCAGATGGCAGTAAATAACGGCCCCAATCACCTGCATGGCGGGTTGACGGGGTTCGACCGGCGCATCTGGAAACACGAGATACTGAAGTCTGAAAATAAAACGGGAGTACTATTGTCGTACACGAGTCCCGACGGCGAGGAAAACTACCCCGGAAACCTGGAAGTAACCTGCCTCTATTCGCTGAGCAACGATAATGAACTTACCATCGACTACCACGCCACCACCGACAAAACAACCATTGTAAACCTTACCAACCACAGCTATTTTAACCTTACCGGCGGAAAAGAGAATATCATGGGGCATGAATTGCTTATTCCGGCGACCACCATGACTGAACTTGACGATATGATTCCCACAGGCAACATAATTCCGGTGAACGATACGCCGTTTGATTTCGGGAAGTTTAAAAAGATCGGCAGGGATATCGGACAGCTGGAGACGGGCTATGACCTTAATTATGTGCTTGACAATGAAACCGGAAGATTGATGTTCGCAGGGTGTCTGAGGGAAGAAAAGTAGGGACGGCAGGTGGAAGTGTATACCACCCAGCCGGGCATTCAGCTCTATACGGGCTATTGGATTCCGGAACTGGAGGTGGACGGCGAAAAAAGATTTGGCAGTTATTCGGGGGTGGCACTGGAAACCCAGCACTATCCGGATTCCATCAACCATCCGTCATTTCCGACGGTCGTGCTGCATCCGGGAGAGGCGTACCACGAACAAACGGTGTATAAGTTTATGCTCCGCGAATAATAAGATTTTTTGGCCACGAATGCACGAATTTTTAAAGAAGGGTTTTTAGCCACGAATGCACGAATTTTTTATTTTAGTAATTTGTTCTTGGTAAGATCAGATAAATGAATATTCGTGCATTCGTGGCCCGCCTTTTAATTTCTATTCGTGCATTCGTGGCTTAACTTTTAATTTGGGGTTCTTCATTTTATAATTCTTTTATAGGTGAGCTTTAATTCGCCAAAATTTACAATCAGCGCTAATTTTTGTTTTGAGACTGTAAGGTAATTTAAAGCCTGCGCTACAAAATTTTCATTTATCCCATCAACTGCCTTGATTTCCAGAATTATCTTATCAAATACTACGAAATCAGCATAGAATTTATGGGGCAGTATAATATCTTTATATGCAACTTCAAACTCCTTTTCTCTCTGAAAGGGTATCCCATTATTTCTAAACTCATACTCCAGCGCGTCTTTATATACAATTTCCAAAAATCCGGGACCCAGGTTGTTATGAACATCCATACAGACTCCAACGATTTTGTATGCTTCAACTCTATAAAGGATTTTCTCCATGGACAAAAATCAAATTTATTATTTAGTCCATTTTTTAATACCAAAATTACATATTATTCGTGCATTCGTGGCTAACTTTTATTTCTGGCCGTAGTAGGCATCTTTGCCGTGTTTGCGGAGGTAGTGTTTATCGAGGAGAAACTGATCGATGGTGGCTGAGGGGTTGATTTGGAGGGTACGGTAAGCCATATTGGCGACCTCTTCCAATACTTTAGCGTTGTGCACCGCTGTGTGCGGGTCTTTGCCCCAGGAGAAGGGAGCATGATTGCTGACCAGAACGCCAGGGACTGCAGACGGATCAATGTTTCCCTGCAGGAAGGTTTCGACGATCACGTTTCCGGTCTCCACCTCATAAGCTCTGGCAACCTCTTCTTCGGTGAGTTTTCTGGTGCATGGCACCGGGCCATAGAAATAGTCGGCATGGGTGGTTCCCAGTGCCGGAATGGGTTTTCCGGCCTGCGCCCAGGCAGTGGCCCACGATGAATGGGTATGCACGATTCCGCCGATACCGGGAAAGGCCTTGTAAAGCAACAGGTGGGTCGGGGTATCGCTCGAGGGTTTCAGTCTGCCTTCCACTACACTGCCTTCCAGGTCAACCACCACCATATCATCAGCGGTCATCTCGTCATAAGATACCCCGCTGGGTTTGATAACGACAAGCCCTTCTTCCCGGTCGATGCCACTTACATTGCCCCAGGTGAAGATAACCAGTCCATGCTTAACCAGATCCAGGTTAGCTTCGAAAACGGATTTCTTAAGGTCTTTAAGCATAATTCGTGCATTCGTGGCTTATCTTTTTAATATTCATTCGTGCATTCGTGGCTACTTACGAAAACAGCGAATCTACAAACTCCTTCCGGTCGAAGATCTGCAGGTCGCTCATTTTTTCTCCGATTCCGATGTATTTCACCGGAATTTTAAACTGGTCGGATATGCCGATGACTACGCCGCCTTTGGCCGTGCCGTCGAGTTTCGTCAGGGCCAGGGCCGTAACGTCGGTAGCCAGGGTAAACTGTTTGGCCTGCTCGAATGCATTCTGTCCGGTAGAGCCGTCGAGGATGAGCAAAACCTCATGCGGGGCATCAGGAATAACCTTTTGCATCACCTTTTTGATCTTCGACAACTCGTTCATCAGGTTGACCTTGTTGTGGAGCCGGCCGGCGGTGTCGATAATCACCACGTCGATCCCTACCGCTTTGGCCGAAGCCAGGGTATCGAAGGCCACTGACGCCGGATCTGCGCCCATACTCTGTTTTATGATGGGAACCTGCACCCGGTCGGCCCAAATCTGCAACTGGTCGATGGCCGCAGCACGGAAAGTATCTCCAGCGCCTAAAAGCACTGTTTTTCCAGCCTGCTTAAAATTATAGGCCAGTTTTCCGATGGTGGTGGTTTTGCCCACACCGTTCACTCCAACCACCATGATCACATAGGGGTCTTTGCGTTCGGGCAGGTCAAAATCAGAGACATCCACGGTATTGTTCTCCTCGAGAAGGGAGACAATCTCATCCCGCAACAGTTGATTGAGTTCAGCTGTGCCCAGGTATTTGTCACGCGCTACCCTTTTTTCGATGCGGTCGATGATCTTCAGGGTGGTTTCCACCCCAACGTCGGAAGTAATCAAAACCTCCTCCAGGTTGTCGAGTACTTCGTCATCAACCTTCGACTTACCCACGATGGCCCTGCCGAGCTTGGAAAAAACACTATCCCGCGTTTTCTCGAGTCCCTTGTTCAGGTCTTCCTTCTTATCCTTGTTGAAAAATCCAAAAATCCCCATGATATTTTGTATGAATGGCCGAAATTATAAAAAACGATTGACTTACAGCTAAAAAGGCGGAAACAAAAAAAGCTTCCATCTTTTCGATGAAAGCTTTTTTTTCGCATTCCATTGCGCAATTATTTCTTGAAGTAATTAGCTACCTCTTCGTTGGCAATGATTTCTTCCTTAAAAGTGTAGGAGCCGGATTTTTCCGACTTCACCATTCTTACCACTTTCGAGAAGCTTTTTCCTGACCCTTTTTGCAGGGTTGCAACTGTTTTCTTTGCCATGGTTAAATATTATTTAATTTCTTTATGAACGGTTACTTTCTTCAGAATCGGATTGTACTTTTTCAACTCCAGCCTCTCGGTGGTGTTTTTGCGGTTCTTCATGGTGATGTACCTTGAGGTACCCGGCATGCCACTTGTTTTGTGTTCAGTGCACTCCATAATCACCTGCACCCTGTTGCCTTTAGCTTTCTTTGCCATTTCTCTTACAGTTAAATATTAGCAATAAGTCCATTTTGCTGGGCTTTCGAAATTGCACTTTTGATGCCCACTTTGTTAATTGTTCTCAAACCTGCAGCGGATACAGTCAGATTTACCCAGCGATCTTCGTGGGGCAAATAAAACTTTTTATTGAACAGGTTTACGTCGAACTTCTTCTTGGTACGCCTTTTTGAGTGAGAAACGTTGTTGCCCACCATGGCTTTTTTTCCAGTTATCTGACAAATTCTCGACATTTTTTATCTCTTTAAGTACTAAAATCTACGTCTTTTAAACGGAGTGCAAAATAAATACAATTTTCCCGAACAATCAAGCCCTTTGAGAACTTTTTTGCCGAAGACTCAATTATTTAGCATTGGAGAAAATAAAACCGGGAATCGGTCCAGTCTCGTTCCCGGTTTTGGCTTAAAAATTATTGAAGTCCCACTTGCCGCGGTAAGCGCGGGTAAGCATTTTGTTGGCACCTGCATCGCCTGTGAAAGTTTCGCTATCCGGGTTCCAGAGGAGGGGACGCTGCAGTTCATAGGCAATGTTGGTAATATTACAAACCGATGCTGTACGGTGTCCAACCTCCACGTCGGAGATAGGCTTTTTGCGGTTCCTGACGGCGGTGATCCAGTCCTGGTAGTGATTATCGCTGAAATACACCCTCTTATCTGTTGATTTCAGATCGGCTTTTGCAAGGTTCGTGTTGGGGAAGGTACGGAGGAAACCGCGACTTACCTCAATTCGTCCTTCTTTCCCGATAAACTGTACCGCATTTGAATCTTGCGGGCCACCCCAAAGCTTATGGTTTACGCGTATTCCATTGTCATAAATCATGGTCAGGCCATGCGATTTTTCAGGCTCAGAGGGGGGCAGAAACTGCACCGGCCCTGAGTCGTCCATATCGAGTGCCCATTGGGCAATATCAAACATGTGCGTACCCCAGTCGGTAACCAGTCCGCCACCAAAATCACGGTAGCCACGCCACCAAGCCCAGCGCTCTTCGATAGTCAGGGGAGCCTGTTGTTCATGGTAACCACGGTACAGCGAAGGGCCTACCCATTCGTTCCAGTCGAGACCTTCGGGCACGGGTTGGGTGGGCAGGTCACATTGTTTAATAGGTTCGCCCACGCTCACATTGATTTCAGTGATCTCGCCTATGTATCCGTTTCTGACCAGTTCAACGGCATGACGGAAATCGCGCCACGAGCGCTGCATGTTTCCGGTCTGGAAAACGCGGTCGTATTTGCGGGTAGCGTTCACCATGGCGCGGCCTTCGGCTACAGTCAGTGCCATTGGCTTTTCGCAATAAATATCTTTTCCTGCTTTGGCGGCATCAACAACTATCTGGGCATGCCAATGGTCGGGGGTGGCAATCACTACTGCATCAACATCCTTGCGATCGAGCAATTCGCGGTAGTAGTGGTAACTATCCACTTTGTGATTAAGCCCTTTTCCAGCATTGTTTTTGTTGGCTGCTTCAACAAAATTACTGAGTTTGCTTTTAAAAACATCGCAGGCTGCAACGGTAACAGTTCCCTCGCAATTTCCAATGCCTCTGAGTAAAGTACCTATCTGCTTTCCGGTGCCGATATACCCGACGTTGATTTTGTCGTTGGCGGCGATGAAACCGGTTCCTCCCATTACGTGACGGGGGATAACCGTAAATGCGGCAGCTCCGGCTGCAGCTTTTCCAATGAAGTTTCTTCGGTTCATGTGATCTCTATTTTTTTTTGATTGACTCCGGTAAAGATAATGGCTTTACTATTTCAAAAAAGAGTCGGACCCATTTTTCAGATTTTTTTTTTTGAGGGGGTGGAA
>CAYMXK010000100.1:12107-13170 GCA_964393915.1 uncultured Prolixibacteraceae bacterium | reverse complement strand
GGCCTGTTGGTGATTAAATTACAATGTGCTAAGTTTGTTATCTGGTAAATTCCTGATTAATCCAATAAAAACAATATCCTATGTCAAATTTCAAAAATCACCTCATCTCCGGTCTGCTGCTTCTGTCAGTATGCTGTTTAACCTCTTGTAATCCAAAGGTAACTGATGATTTAAAGCTCTGGTATGACCAACCCGCATCTACCTGGAATGAAGCATTGCCAATCGGTAACGGCCGTGTTGGGGCGATGGTATTTGGGGGAATCCTGCAGGAACACCTGCAACTGAATGAGAACACCCTTTACAGCGGCGAACCATCACAGAACTATCAGAAAGTAAACATCACCGGTGATTTCGATTACGTAATGGACCTCCTTAAACAGGGAAAAAACGATCAGTCGGATGATTATATCCTGAAGAACTGGCTTGGCAGGTTACATGCCAATTACCAGCCGTTAGGCGACCTTTTCTTCCGCATGGACCATCCGGGAGAAGTGACCGGCTACCGCCGCGAACTCGATATTTCCAACTCCATCCTGCGTATCTCCTACGAGTCTGAAGGCATCACCTATACACGTGAAATGATTGCTTCATACCCCGACAGCCTGATAGCGATCCGCTTCTCAGCATCTGAACCTGTACTGAACTTCTCTGCGTCATTCGCTTCGGTGCATCCGACAGCTAAAACAACAACAGAAGGAAACACTTTGATCCTCAGCGGACAAGCCCCGGGCTACAGCCAGAGGCGCACGCTTGCGCAGATCGAAGGCTGGAACAACCAGCACAAACATCCCGAATTGTTCGATGAAAACGGCAACCGGAAGTTTGAAAAGCAAAATCTATATGGCGATGAAATCAATGGCATGGGTATGTTCTTCGGTGCACACCTCAGGGCCATACCCAAAAACGGAACCGTTACAACCGGGGATACTGCCCTGGTTATCCAAAATTCTGATGAAGTACTGTTGCTGTTGTCTGCAACGACCAGCTTTAACGGTTTCGATAAAAGCCCCTCCCGCGAGGGTAAGGATCCCCATGCCATTTCCCGGCGCCTGTTGGATAAAGC
>CAYMXK010000100.1:0-12097 GCA_964393915.1 uncultured Prolixibacteraceae bacterium | reverse complement strand
AAGCATCATCAAAATCCTGGAAAGCACTGATCAGCAGGCATTCAGAGGATTATAAAACCCTCTTCAGCAGGGTATCGCTCGAATTGGCAACACCCATAGTGAGTGATAATGTGCCAACCGATCAGCGTCTTGTTAATTTTCAGGAAAACCACGATCCCGCAATGGTCTCGCTCCTGTTTCATTACGGCCGCTACCTGATGATTTCCGGCTCCAGGGCTGGCGGACAGCCACTCAACCTGCAGGGGATATGGAACAATCTGGTTATTCCTCCCTGGAATTCGGGTTACACCATCAACATAAACACTGAAATGAACTACTGGCCGGCCGAACTCACCAACCTGTCGGAGTGCCACGAACCCCTCTTCCGTATGATCAGGGAAATGGAAAAAACCGGTCAGGAAACTGCCAGGCTGATGTACAACAGGCGCGGATGGGCAGCACATCACAATGTATCCATCTGGAGGGAGACCTTTCCCAATGATGGAAGTCCGGGTGCCTCTTTCTGGAACATGTCGCCCGGCTGGTTGCTTAGCCACATGTGGGAAAGATTTCTATTTTCCGGGGATATTGCTTTTCTGAAAGAAGAAGCCTATCCGCTGATGCGCGGGGCGGCCATGTTTTACTCCGACTGGCTGGTTGAAAACGAGGATGGATATTGGGTTACAGCCGCCAACAATTCGCCGGAGAACCTCTTTTACACCAGCGATGGCAAAAGAGCTGCGGTAAGCCAGGGGCCCACCATGGACATGGCCATCATCAGGGAATTGTTTACCCGTACCATTGAGGCTGCCCGTCTTTTACAAACCGACGACGAACTGGTTGCAGAACTGAGTGCAAAGCTCAGCAAGCTGTTGCCATTCAAAATAGGTGCCATGGGACAATTGCAGGAGTGGCAGCACGATTATGCAGAAGTAGATCCGAAGCACCGGCACTTATCTCACCTGTACGGTTTTCATCCCGGTAACCAGATCAACCATGAAACCACCCCCGAATTATTCAGGGCCGTAAAACAAACCCTGTTGCTCCGTGGTGATGAGGCAACCGGCTGGTCAATGGGCTGGAAAATTAATTTCTGGGCGCGAATGCTCGATGGCGACCATGCAGTAAAAATTATCCACAATCTCTTCAAACCCATCGGTTTTGAGGGTATGCGCATGACGGGAGGTGGACTCTATAAAAACCTGCTCGATGCCCATCCCCCGTTTCAGATTGACGGTAATTTCGGATTCACGGCCGGAGTAGCAGAAATGCTTGTGCAGAGCCATGCCGGTGTTATCCACCTTCTTCCCGCACTGCCCTCCAACTGGCCTTCGGGCAAAGTTACCGGACTACGCACAAGGGGTGGTTTCACAATCGATATCGAATGGGAAAACGGAATCCTCACCGGAGCCTCCGTTCATTCAGCCCTGGGAGGTAACTGCCGGATCAGAACCCCGTATGCGGTTACTGTAAAAAATAGTCCTGCCAACAAGGCTACCGGCGAAAATCCAAATCCTTTGTTTAAAACCATCGATCCGGGAACACCTCTTAACGAAACAAAAGCCGAATTGGCAAATATCCCTGATTTCAAATTTGAAACCATCGATTTTGAAACAGTAAAGGGGAAAAAGTATGTCATCTTACCCCAATAAACCGTATGCATGAAAAACAACAATTGGATTAACCTGTTTTTACTCTTAATTTCCATTTTCGGAACATCCTCAGGATGCGGTCTGAAACAGGAAAAAGAGCTGGTGCCAGTACTCACCATATTGAGTTACAACGTCAGAAACTGTGTAGGGATGGATGGGGTTACCGATTATCAAAGAGTAGCTGACATTATACTTAATTCAAATGCGGATGTTGTTGCATTGCAGGAACTTGACAGTGCCACCCAACGCAGCGAAGGCGTTGTTGTCCTCGACGAACTGGCCCGGCTGACCGGTATGTTTGGGGTTTATGGACCGGCTATAGACTACCAGGGAGGTAAATACGGAGTTGGCATTCTTGTGAATCAACGCCCGCTATCATGGGAAACTCATCCCCTGCCGGGAAGAGAGGAGATGCGGGCAATGCTTGCCGTTGAGCTTGATAATTGTATTGTTTGCTGTACCCACTTTTCACTGACAGCTGAGGACCGGCTGGAATCGGTGAGTATCATAGAGGAAATTGTGACAGGATTTGAAAAACCTGTTTTTCTGTCTGGCGACATAAACGATCTACCAGACTCAGATGTGTTGAAGAGAATGGGGCTTACATGGAATATTTTGAGTGATCCTGAAAAGTTTACCCATCGATCCGACAAACCGGAAAAATGCATCGATTACATATTCGGATTAACCAATGATAAATATGGGTTCAAAGTAATGGACCGTGTGGTGGGAGAGGAACCTGTTGCATCAGATCACCTGCCTTTATGGGTTAAGGTGAAAATCATGCAGTAGAACTGCCAAAAAAAGAAAAACCCCGGGGCCTCACCCCGGGGAAAAAACCAAAAATCAACTAACCTTTAAACCGCCTGGCGACTTCGTCCCAATTGATCAGGTTCCAGAACGCCTCTACATAATCCGGACGGCGATTCTGATAGTTAAGGTAATATGCATGTTCCCATACATCAATCCCCAAAAGGGGTGTACCTTTTACCTCAGCCACATCCATCAGTGGATTATCCTGGTTGGGCGTAGACGAAACCGCCAGTTTATTATCCCTAAGTAGTAACCATGCCCAACCAGAGCCAAAACGCGTAAGTGCAGCTTTGACGAAAGCCTCTTTAAAGCTGGCAACGCTCCCAAACGAATTGTTCAGCGCATCCAGCAATGCTCCTGTAGGTTCTTTCGATCCTCCGGGAGTTAATAATTCCCAGTAAAGGTTATGGTTATAGTAACCTCCACCGTTATTTCTTACTGCAACCGGTAATTGAGAAATTCCGGCCATTATTTCTTCAATGGTTTTACCTTCCCATTCAGTGCCTTGCAGGGCAGCATTGAGGTTGGTTGTATAGGCACCATGGTGCTTTGTATGATGTATTTCCATGGTACGCGCATCGATGTGCGGCTCTAATGCCGCATATCCGTAACTGAGTTTCGGTAATTCAAAAGCCATATATTTTATACTTAAAGATTTATTATTCTTTAATTAATAACACTATTGCCATTTTTTTGTTCACACCTTGTTGATGAAGGTGTAAATTTTAAATTTATCATGAACTGCTCAGAATCTTATCCATTCTATATAGTATCTGTCAAAAATCTCACTACCTTTGCTTTTATGTAGGAATGATTCTAAATTAATATTCTTGAATGAAAAACATACGCGAAGTTTTGGCTGACCATGGCCTGAAAGTTACCCCGCAACGAGTAGCAGTTTATGAAGCCATATCGAAAATGAACAACCATCCTAATGCTGATACCATAATCGAATTTATAAAGAAAAAGTATCCCAACATTGCTGTCGGAACGGTATACAATACTTTGGAAACATTTGCTGAAAGGGGTATAATCAATAGAATTAAGACCAATGGCGATGTAATGCGCTATGACGCTGCCCTGCATCGTCACCATCACCTGTACAGTATTGATGCGAGAAGAATTGAGGATTATTACGACGAAGAACTTAATCAATATGTGGTTGAATTTATGAAGAAACGAAACATACCCAATTTCACTATCAAAGATGTTAATATTCAAATTGTGGGAAGTTTTAATGATTAATCCTCTCATCAATATTTAACCCTTTTAATGTATAATTAAAAAATTTTATAAAATGGAAGAACAAGTCTACACTATGCCACGAATTGGCGAGAAGGCCCCTGAATTTAAAGCAGTTACCACCCAGGGTGAGATTAATTTCCCATCGGACTACGCAGGTAAATGGGTAATCCTTTTCAGTCATCCAGCCGACTTTACCCCGGTATGCACATCTGAGTTTATGACATTTGCATTTATGGAAGATCAGTTCAAGGAACTGAATTGTGAACTGGTAGGCCTCTCTGTTGACGGCCTTTACAGCCATATCGCATGGTTACGGACAATCAAGGAGAAGATTGAATTCAAAGGAATGAAAGATATTGAGGTGACCTTTCCGCTTATTGAGGACATAACTATGAGTGTGGCCAAAAGGTATGGCATGATGATGCCTGGTGAAAGCAACACCAAAGCTGTTCGTGCAGTGTTCTTCATCGATCCCAAGGGCATTATCCGTACCATTATCTATTATCCGCTGAGCCTGGGACGCAACTTTGATGAACTCAAACGCGTTGTTCAGGGACTTCAAACGGCCGATGCTTTCGGAATTGCAACCCCTGCTGACTGGCGTCCGGGCGATGATGTTATCATTTCTCCTGCCGGAAGTTGCGGAACTGCCAAAGATCGAATGGATGGAAAGGAAGAGGGACTGGAATGCAAAGACTGGTTCTTTTGTACGAAAAAGATTTCTAAAGAAACTGTAATGGATGCCATCCTGAAAAAATAATGCCATATGGCTCAAAAAACAAAGGCCGCATTATCTGCGGCCTTTGTTTTTTCAGGTCAGATCAGTAATAAAAAAGCCGAGAGTGCTGTCACTACGATCACGAAAGTGCGATAAGCCCTTTCCGGGATCTTCTTCACCATCCATATCCCTGCCAATGCCCCTGCACCAATGGCCGGTAAAGCATACAAATTCATCGTAAGTGTGCTGATGGTAATATTGTCCCAAACAAACATCTGCAATGGAAACTTGATGAAATTCACAATCAGGAAAAACCAGGCCGTGGTTCCGATAAACCGGCTCTTGGAAAGATTCATTGCCAGCAGATAAATAGCAAAAACAGGACCAGCAACGTTGCCCATCATGGTGGCAAAGCCTCCCAAAACACCCATAAATGGGGCATACCACCAGGCATTGGCATAAAAAGAGGGCGAAAGAGGCTGACGCTTCCTGATCATCAGTCCTAAACTGAAAAATACCAGCAGTGCAATAATATTTTTAAACCATACCTCATTCACTGAATCGCCTACCCAGAGTCCGACCAGCAAACCTCCAAACGCCCAGGGCAACAGTTTTATCAAATGTTTCCAGTCGGCATGGCGATGATAATAGGTAACCCCAAAAATATCAGCCATCATAAGCATAGGCAACAATACACCAGTGGAAGGTTTTCCTCCAAAAACAAAGGCAAGGGCAGGAATAACCACCAATGAAACACCAGGTACGCCAACTTTTGACATACCTACCAACAAACCCGAAAAAACAATGAAAACCAATTGAAGGACTGACAATTCTGAAAACATCATAGAAAGCATTTACCGTGCGAAATTAGGAAAATTCACGATGGTGTAGCTTTTTACCGCTATCGCTTTAATCTGGGCAAATTACTGTCAAATTTTTAATCGTTTACGGTTAAATTTTTGATAAATACTGCAGCTGAAATCATTTTCAACCTTAAAACCCTGAAAGCGACAGCAAATAGTTATATATTTGCATTTCAACATACATCAAATGGCAGATATTAAAGAACTGGATATTGAACGACTTGAGCAGGCGGCCAACATGTTAAAGGCCATGGCTCATCCTATGCGAATTGCCATACTGAAACACCTTGAAGGGGATAAAAAACTAACTGTAACAGAGATCCATGAACTTTTAGGGATTGAGCAATCCACAACTTCCCATCATTTAGGAATTTTAAAGGACAAAGGAGTGCTTTGCTCCCGCCGCGACGGAAAGAACACCTATTATTTCCTGAAAAGCAGCACCTTGCTCAAGGTGATTGATTGCATCAGCCATTGCGCATGCGAATAAGAATTACCTGACCCTCCACTTCTTCCGCAGACAAATAAACGGATTCTTCATTATTGCCGGATATTTCAGGTACCCGTTTTCATTATTGGCTTCATTGCCTTATTTTTGCTGAAAATAATATACCATGGAACTTGTTTTTGCTACCAACAATCAGCACAAATTAATGGAAATCCAATATCTTCTGAATGGCCATCCCGTGCTATTAAGTCTTGAAGATATCGGATGCAGGGAGGAATTGCCCGAGGACCGGGAAACCCTGGAAGATAATGCATCCCAGAAAGCCTGGTACCTCTACGATAAATATGGCAAAAGTTGTTTTGCCGATGACACAGGACTCGAAATTGATGCACTCAATGGGGAACCCGGTGTATATTCGGCCCGCTATGCCGGCCCCGAAAGAAGTGCTGAAGCCAATATGGATAAAGTTCTGACTAATCTCAATAAAATAAATAACCGGAAAGCGCGTTTCAGAACTGTTATTTCACTGGTTTTGAATGGCATTGAAACCCGCTTCGAAGGAGTTGTCGAAGGCCGGATATTGGATGAACGAAAAGGCGGAAGCGGATTTGGTTATGATCCGATTTTTAAGCCTGACGAGCACAAACTTTCATTTGCGGAGATGTCTTTGTCTGAAAAAAATAAAATCAGCCACCGCGCCAGAGCCTTTTTAAAGCTGGTCGAATTTCTTAATAAACAAAAGCAAAGTGACTAAATATTCGATATTCATACAACCTGTCCTGCTGATCCTTCTGGCAGCGTTCATTCCGCTTTCAGGCCATACCCAGCGAAAAAGCGGTGATTGGCAGGATTATCTTTCCTATGCCAATGCATTTAAAGTGGCAGAAGGCGATAACAAAATATTTTGCGCCACAGACGGTGGTCTTTTTTATCACGACCTGCAGGATAACAGCCTGGTAAAACTTACTCGCCGGGATGGTCTTTCCGATTTGGGCATTCAAACAATTGCCTGGCATAAAGGCAAGGATATGCTCTTTATAGCCTATAAGAACAGCAATATCGACCTTTTATTCCGCAACGAAGTAATAAACCTGGGTGATATATACAGAAAGCAGATAAATGGAAATAAAACCATCAACAATGTCCTGTTTCTTGGCAATGAAGCTTACCTGGCTTGTGGTTTTGGAATCGTGGCCATAAACCTCGACCGGCGGGAAATTAAGGGCACTTACATAATTGGTGAAGGCGGAACGCAGATTGCTGTATTTGATGTGGAATCGGATGGGCAGCGGTTGTATGCAGCAACAGAACGAGGTATTTATTCGGCCAGCCTGAACAGCCCCAATCTGCTGGATTTTCGCAACTGGACCAGGGATCTGACCATTCCATGGGCTGCCTCTAAATTCAGCCATCTCGGTTTTTTCAACGGCAGGTTAGTTGCCGTTTATACAAAGGACACATATGATGGCGATGAAATTTATGCATTACACAATCAGCAGTGGGTAAGAGTTTTTAACGGGGTTAATTCCGTAAATGATATACAAGTATCAGAAAATTACATACTTATCACAGGAAAGGCAGAAGTACATATTTACGATCAGAACTCTAACCTGGCCGGCCATATTATCGACTATTCGTTCAACAACAAAAAGACCACATCGTTAAATACCCGTTCAGCCATTATCAGCAGCAACGGAAAAATCTGGGTTGCCGATTATAATTCAGGCCTTATTGGTATTTCACAACAGTCAACTGAACAAAGCATCCCTTCGGGCCCATTAAACAACAGCATCTTCGGCCTTTCGGTCCATGGTAGTTCATTGTGGGTCTCTGCAGGCGGTCGCACCGATCCGTGGAATAACCAGTTTAAAGCTCCGTTATTTCAGGAATTAACAGCCGGACAATGGACATATTTCGGACAAAAAGAGTTCCCTCAGATGACCGGATTCTTTGACATTGTGCAGGTAGTGGTGAATCCCTCTGACCCTGGTCATATTTTTGCCGCCAGTTGGGGCGGTGGCGTTCTCGAATTCAAAAACGGACAGCTCCTGAAGCGCCACAATAACCTGAACAGCCCACTGGAAACGGCTATTCCCGATCAGCCAAATGAACCTTATACCCGGATAGGCGGTATGGTTTTCGATAAAAACAATCTCTTGTGGATTACCAACTCCCAGTCATCCTATGGATTGCACTCGCTGTCTGCATCAGGTGAATGGAAATCATACCAGTTGCCTGAGGTCGCCGGGTTTCAATATACCATCGGACAGGTTATTGTTACGAAGAACAACGACAAATGGATTGTTGTACCCCGCGGTAGGGACATCTACGTGGTGAACAACGATGTCACAAGAAAGAGATATTTGCCCGTAACGTCTTATTTTAACAACGGGCAAGTGGAGATTGTCAACCGGATGAGCGATGTATTCTCAATTGCTGAAGACCTGAGTGGCGACATCTGGATCGGAACATCCAAAGGGGTAGCCGTTTTCTCAAACCCACAACGGGTCTGGCAGGATGGTACCTATTATGCTTATCAGCCAACTCTGGAACTCGGCGATGGCGCTTATCATCCCCTTCTTGAAACAGAAACGATTACAGCAATTGCTGTTGATGGTGGGAACCGGAAATGGCTGGGTACAAAGAGCTCCGGATTGTACCTGGTTTCCTCCCGCGGAGATAGCGAAATACTTCATTTCACTGCCGAAAACAGCTCATTGCTTTCCAATACCATTACCAGTCTGGCCCTACACCCTAAATCCGGAGAACTGTTTATCGGAACCGACCAGGGGCTGATATCCTACCAGGGAGATGCACCGGAAGGTGAATCGAATTTCGACGAAGTATTTGTCTATCCAAATCCGGTCCGGGAAACATACGACGGGCCCGTTGTAATTAAAGGACTGATGAAAGATAGCGATATCCGGATTACCGACATTGCAGGCAATCTGGTGCATAAGGCCAAATCCCTGGGAAGCCAGGCTTCCTGGGATGGGAAAAACCTTAACGGACGCCGGGTAAGCACTGGCGTCTATCTCATATTTGCGTCAGATGCTTCGGGTGAACAGACGCATATTTCCAAATTGCTTTTCATCAGGTAAATGATTTTTTTTAATCTGAAAAAGTGCTCGAAAAAACCCGCGGAATAATACTTCACACGGTCAAGTATGGTGATAACAGCCTGATTATGACTGTTTACACGGAAAAATTCGGCCGGCAGTCCTATATCATCAATTCTGCCCGCAGTTCGCGCTCCAAAAATAAAGCGGGTTTATTGCAACCTCTTTTTATCGTCGACCTTGAAGTATACCTGAAAACACATCGTGACCTCCAGCGGATCAAAGAAATAAAGCTGTCATCGCCTTTTCTGTCCATTCCGTTCGACGTGGTGAAATCAACCCAGGTAATGCTAATTGCTGAAGTTCTGTATAAAGTAATCGTTGAGGAGGAGTATAACCCCGAATTGTTTCGTTTTCTTGAAAGCTCCCTGGTTTTCTTTGATCTTACGGAAACTGGAAAAGCAGATTTCCACATCTGGTTCCTGGCCCATCTTACAGAATACCTTGGAATTTTACCTGATATTTCAGGAAAAAATAAAGGCTGGCTGGACATGCATAATGGGTTGCTGGTGGCAAGTGAGCCCCCCCATCCTTACTTTATGAACCCTGAAGTATCTTCAGTTTTTACCCACATTCTTGATCTGAATATCAGGGAACTCTCTCAACTCAAAATTTCAAGGGCCATCAGGACCCAATTATTGTCAAAAATATTAGAGTATTATTATTTACACTTCGGAAATTTGAAAAGCCTTAAATCATCTGATATATTAAAGGAGATTTTTCAGTAAAACGAAGTCGAAATTAGCCATTGGAAGAAAAATTAATTGTTACATTTGCCATTAATGTTAATTAAAGGCATTTCCTGCCATAAGGATTAAGCACAAAAAAAACATATGCACTCAAAATTGCCGGAAACTCAGGGTAGTTTCTTTTGGGAGATGAAGAAACTGGCTATTGAACACAATGCGATTGATATGTCTGTAGGCATGGTTGAGTTTAGTTGTCCGGCCAGGCTGGCAGAACTGGCTGCTGGTTATATTCGTGAAAATTTCAACAATTATGCACCCTTCAACGGCATTTTATCTCTGCGTGAAAGGATATCGGAAACTGTCTTCAAGAATTATGGTAAAAAATATGACCCCTTAACTGAAATCACCATATGTGCAGGACCATCTCAGGCTGCCACCATAGCAATAAACACCATCATTGGCGAAGGCGATGAGGTTATAGTTCCTGATCCCTCCTATTTCACTTACAGTCAGGCCATAAGGCTAAACGGAGGCACCCCGGTACATGTCCCTTTAAAAGAGCCTTCTTTCAAAATCGACTGGGAAGATGTGCGAAAAATGATCAGCTCAAAAACCCGGATGATCATTCTGAATACACCACACAACCCCACCGGCACTGTTTTCGGAAAGGATGACCTGTTTCAGCTTCAGCGCTTAACCAATGGGACAGGCATATATATACTCAGCGATGAGGGATTTGAACACCTGGTGTATGACCAGGAAAAGCATCAAAGTGTGGCTCAGTATGCCAACCTTGCTGCCCGTAGCTTTATCATCTCCTCGGCAGGTCCGGTTTTCCATATCAATGGTTGGAACCTGGCATGGTGCTGTGCACCCCAGAACATGATGCAGGAGTTTCGAAAGGTGAATGAATGTTATGGATTTAGTGTCTCTACGCCTTTGCAACACGCCCTGGCTGATTATTGGGATCATGCAGGTGAAAAAGAGAACATTACTGAACTATACCAGGGCAAACGCAACTATTTTAACCGGCTGCTAAAGGGTTCCGCTTTTACGCTTGAACCGTCACAAGGTTCTTACTTTCAACTGGTAAATTTTAAAAAAATATCCAATGAGCCGGATACCCAGTTTGCCCATCGACTGGTAAAAGAAGCAGGGGTATCTGCTATGCCGCTTTCCCTGTTTATGCATAAAAAAAGAAACTTAAACTACCTGCGCTTCTGCTTCGCCAAAAAGAATGAAACCCTGGATGAGGTAGCCAAAAGATTGCTTAGGTTTGCAGAAAATAATTCTTTGCCTACGCCCTGATGCTATCCGCTGCAAGTTTCCCCGGAATTGTTGTCACTCTCTCTCTTTGAACTTCCGAAGATAATGGCCTCGTAGGTGAAGAGTTCTGCACTTTTCCATCCGTTCCACCCCAATCCGGCCTTGTCCCTGCTGCATCTTGCCAGAAATTCGTCGGGAGACCATCCATATTTTACTCCAACCTGGGGCAGAAAGGTTCCCGAATTAAGGCCTTTCCGAATGTATATTCCATGCTTTCCAGGTATAATCTCTTCTTTTGAATAAATTCTTTTTAAAGGAGTGAGTACCGAAATCTCCAGAGTCATTTTATCCAGATCATCTCCACTCACAGGATCAAAGCGGCTGTCCCGGGCAGCTGATGCGGCAGAGCGGCTGACTACTTCTGCCAGTGTGTTTTCATTCTCAAAGCTCCCGATGCATCCACGCAGCTTCCCTGCAATATAGATGCTCACAAATGCTCCCGCACACCGTGCTATGCTGCCCTTCAACGTGCTGGGGTCAAGTGATAAACTTTTACCGCTTCCGGCCATTGAACGAATGCTTTCATCTGCAATCCGCAGCAATTGCTCCTTTTCCTCAGCGGTCAGCTGAAACTCACCGGAAGAATTGTGATATACGGCAATTGCACTGTAACCTACCACTCTTTCATGGTCGCCATAAACCGGCTGGTCACCGGAGTTTTGATAATCTACCCTTTCAAAATCAAATGGACCCTCCTCCGTCATATACATCAGCGTAAGAACCGAGGTCCAGCCGCAAAGTGACGTGACCAGCCCGGGGATATTTCTCCTTTTGTTGTCTTCCAGCGTCCTCAGCAATTTAGAGGGAGACCTTGTCAGAATGGCATCAGTGGTTATCTGGTCATTCCCGCAGGCACCATCGTAATCAGGATAATGAGAAAAGTCTGAACTAATTACGAACAGGTTTCCGGGGACAAGGAAAGGCTTTAGCGTTTGTGCCATCTGCCGGCATTCCTCCGGCTTCTGAGTTCCCAACACAATGGGGATTAAGGTGAATCCGGAACCTGGTTTTACCTGAAGAAAAGGCAGCTGGACCTCCAGGCTGTGTTCAAAAAGATGGGCATCCTCCCTGTCTGAGAAAAGGTTGTTGGTCTTGATCAACCGGTGTCCGGTTTCTCTGTCAACGGTAACCACACCGAGGGGTGTTTCATAATCACCCGAACAATACACCGACGCTCCGGGGAAGTGCATCTGATGACTCGAGGCAAGCAGGAAAATACGCTTCACTTCAGCATCGGCTGGTAGC
>CAYMXK010000099.1:3343-13233 GCA_964393915.1 uncultured Prolixibacteraceae bacterium | reverse complement strand
AAGTATCGTAACCCTTGCCACCGCCGATTATTGACCGGCATCAGCCCGTGTATTCAAAACACAACTATCGAAGCACGGTAACCCGCCTTACCCTGATGTCATTAAGCGGCCTGAATTCCCTTCCAGTTTCAACCTTGCCTATATCATCAACAACCTCCATCCCCGACAGGACTTCGCCGAATATGGTGTAGCTGCCATCCAGATGTGGTGCTCCTCCAATGGTTTTATAAACATGGCGGTGCTGTGAAGTAAACTTGTGTCCTGTTTCCTTCTCGATTTCATCAAGTTCCCTGTCATTATAGGTACGCCCTGAAACAATGTAGTACTGAGACCCTTCAGAACGCCGGCGGGCATTTTCCCTGTCGGGCCGGCGCGGAGAACCAACCATCCCTCTCTGGTGAAACCTCCCTGGTACGATATGCGCAGGCATGGTATAGCCCGGCCCCTTCCATCCAACAACGTCATCTCTGGCTGCATAGCGGGTATCAGCAGCGCCACTCTGAATTCCCAGTCCGGCAATAACCCGGTGAACCAGCAAACTATCATAGAAGCCTTCGTCTGCCAGCCGGATAAAATTATCCCGGTAATCGGGCGTTTCATTAAATAACCTGATGACGATATCCCCCCGGTCAGTGGAAATGCGCACCCCGCGAATCCGGCTGTTGGCCGCCGACGCTTCCCTGCTGGTCTGGCTCTGCGTTTCGGTTAGGGGCCTGTTGAAATCACCACTCTTTTCAGCAAGACTTGATATTATACTTGCCGGGATAACCAGACTACGCTGTTTGTAATCGATAACATCTGAGAAACCAATTCCCAGTAATTTTTGGTTACTCAGAAAAATGGGTACACCAAAAGCATTCTTCAGTATCTGGTTAGAAACCTGGTAAAGAGGCACACCTGTTTTATTGGTAAGAGATTCTACCCGGCCAGTGCGAAGCTGCAGGATTCCTCCGGCGGGCTTGGCAACAATAAAAGTTTTTGCGGAATTGGGGACACTGTCTGTGTGTAGCTTTATCGGAGTCCGGCTGGCACCATTTGCTTTAAGAATGATAAGGTCGCTGATACGATCGAGAACTGCATAGCTGCTGACCTCAAAACCCTCCTGCCCGTCGTGTGAAAAGATCATAGCACGGTTGGCCGCATTCATAAGCGAAAGACGGGTTACCACCAGGTTGCTGTCAACAAAAAAACCCTGTCCCGTTTCCAGGATACGGCTTCCATCGTAGGTATTTATTGTCACAACAGATGACAACAAACCCTGCCATCTTTCCGGATCGTCTTCGCTTTGCACCGGCTGATCAGCCACCGGTTTCTCAGGTTGCTGCCTGCTTCTGCACTGCACCAATCCAAAAAAAAGGAGCACAGACAGTCCTGCTATGAGTATTTTTCTTCGGCTAAAAACCATCATCTATTTAAGTATCCTGACTGATATTTTTACATCGGTAAACGGGCGGTCATTCCCATCGGTTTTCAGTTCTGCTATTTTGTCGACAACTTCCAAACCTTCAATACATTCTCCAAAAATGGTATATTTCCCGTCAAGTTCCGGATAACCACCCAAACTGGTATAAGCAACGCGCTGTTCCTCTGTAAATTTTAACTTTCCGGATGCGAGCGAATACTCAGTTTCAATTCCCGACCTCAAAGGCTCTGCCAAAGACCTGAACTCCTCCGCCCTGTTTTCTGCCCTTAAGCCGGCCAGCTGCTCCCTCACTTCAGGAGTTAGGAACTTGTCGGTAATTCGTTTCATAATCGGGTTATTAACAGCCATCTCCAGGGTATCGAGCATTCCCCCGGTAAAAACCTTTCCTTGTACGATATAGAACTGAGAAATATCAGATTGCTTGAAAGGATTTTTTTCGTCAGGTTGTCTTGGGGCACACAATGCTCCTTTTTTGTGAAAATAGTGGGGAAGGATCTCATCATCAACGGTCTGGTCGGGATCTCCGTAACCGATCCGTTTGCCGGGAGCAGCATTTTTTGAAGAACGGGATCCCCCCTGTATGAGAAAGTTCTGTATTATACGGTAAAAAAGTGTTCCGTCGTAATAGCCCTCTCGGGCCAGCTGCAAAAAAGCATCCCTGTGCCGCGGAGTGTCGTCATACAAAATGAAAGTCATATCTCCCAGATTGGTTGAAATGCGCACCTGGTGCGTTTGGGATTGACCTTCGGCAAAAACCAACACAAATAAAAGTATCCCTATAATTTCTTTAACCATGCTTATTCATCCACTTTCACCTTCATTTTTACATCCTCCACCGGACGATCGGCTTCACCCGTTTCCACTCCGGCAATCTTGTCGAGAACATCAAGCCCCTCAATAACTTCGCCAAAAACCGTATAGGCACCATCGAGCGATGGATATCCGCCAATGGTTGTGTATGCCTGCCGCTGCATTTCCGTAAAGGAGAACCTGGGGAGTGCATTGAAGATACTGTCAGCCTCCTCGCGCAGCTCTGCTATCCTGACATTAAACCCCTGCTCGTTGTTTTCCTGCCTGAATTTATTCAGCTCCTCCTGGGCTGCATCAATATGCTTGCGGAAAACAGACTGCTGCAATGCTCCGTTTTTATGTAATTCCATGGTATCGAGCTCACCCGGACGCCATATCCTGCCATGAACAATATAGAACTGCGAGCCGCTCGACCTGCGCTCAGGATTCATCTGATCACCAGTCCGGGCTGCCGCCAGTGCACCTTTCTTATGGAAAAAACCGTCTGAAATCTCCGCGGGCAGAGTGTAACCGGGGCCTCCGCCTCCCAAACGGGAACCAGGTTCGGCATTCCTTGAACCGGGATCACCCCCCTGTATCATGAAGTTATTGATCACCCGGTGAAAAAGCAAGCCATCGTAATACCCTTCAGCAGCCAGTTTTAAAAAATTATCGCGATGTTCAGGAGTTTCATTGAACAGCCTCAACCTGATGTCACCCTTGTCTGTTGAAATTACCACAACCTTTCCTTCTGTAGGTTGCCCCGTGTTACTGCACGATATAACCATAACCAATAACAATCCTGAGAGTAAAAAAAATATACGTTTCATTTGCTAACTGTTTGCTGGCAAATTTAAAAAAGAAAATTCTGAATCAAACATCCATTTCATTAATGCATTTTCTTTATCTGTTTTGAAAGTGTAACTTATCAATTTTCCAAATGAATTATTACTTTTAATCAATTATGGAATATCTAATGGTAAACGACAATATTCATTTACAGCAACTGAAGCTGTCTCATACAGATCTGCTGTTTGAAACGATCGACCGCGACCGGAAATACCTGCGAAAATGGCTTCCTTTCGTCGACCAGACCAGAAAACCTAAAGACACGGCACAGTTTATCAAACAAATGGAACAAAATCTGAAAAAACACAATGACCATGTTTATACCATCTGGTACAAAGGAGATTTTGCCGGCCTCGCCGGATACAAAGACTCTGATAAAATAAACCGTAAAACAGAGATTGGCTACTGGCTGGCAGAATCGATGCAAGGGAAAGGTATTATGGTCCATACCGTGAAAAAACTGGTTGACTTTGCTTTTCGAAACCTAAACGTAAACAGGGTTCAGATAAAAGTGGCTGTCGGAAATCATAAAAGTGCAGCCATTCCTGCAAAACTGGAGTTTCATTTTGAAGGTATCGAGCGGGAAGGTGAATTCCATACCGACCGTTTTTACGATTTAGAGGTCTTTAGCATGCTAAAAAAAGAGTGGTCTTTGTCTTTATTAAAGAATTCCCAGATCCGTTAAAACCTTTATTATAGCAGGATTTGACATTACTTACCATAATTAAGGCATTAATATTAAATCACTTGCGCTGAAATAAATTTACGTTTTATTATCGCTATAAAAAAAAGTGTATATTTGACCCGTGAACTCATTTGTTCTACATATCTAAAAAGTGCATCAAGCATAGAATAATCAATACAGTTTGAACATGGAAAATAAACAAGTCAGAAGAAACCTGTACAGGGTACTTCGAAAAACGGGGATCCGCAAAGAACATATCCTACCGGAAGCTGATTTTAAGGAAGATCTCCATTTTGACACTACAGACTGGAAAATATTCACATATTACCTGGAGAGTATTTTTAAGGTAAATATTGAAGAAGAAAGTATTAAGAGACTGCACTCTGTGGATGAAACAATCGAACTTTTAAGACAATCGGCCTGATTATTTGCAGTCCAGTTTGCTTTAGGGGCCGACCAGGCTCCTTTTTAAACAACTATTATCTGTTGCCCTTCCACCTCAACCACATCGCCATGCCGAAGCTTGGCTCTTTTGCGGAATTCCACTTCACCATTCAGCCTGACGATGCCCTCTTCGACCATAATCTTTGCATGGCCGCCTGTTTCGCTCAACCGCATATATTTCAACAACCTGATCAGTTCAATATATTCTCCGGTTAGTTTAAACTCTTTCATATTAATGATATTTTTTAAGTTCCTCTTTTTGTTTCCTTGTTAATCCCTGTACAACAGCCATATAGGATTCTGTTATCAATTGCTTCAATAAATAACAAGGAGCACTCTCTGTTTTGACAATATACCAATGAATTTTATTCATATGGTAAGCGGGCAAAACCCAGGGATATTCTTCCCGCATTTCTGCAATTTTTACGGGTGTGTTTTTCAGGTTCAGTCCCGGCTCACCTTCCAGGTTCATCAGACAGAACATCTTCCCCAACACCTTAAAAACCAGTGTGACCGCATCAAACGGAAACCCCTCGGTAGTTCCCGGTAAAGAAAGGCAATATTCCCTGATTTCTTCAATATTCATAAGAATGGAAATAATCCGGTATTAAGCCTCAGGATTAAACGCCTCTTCAAAATGTTCCAGCTCAAACTCATCGGGACCATTAAAAACAACAGTAATCAGGTCAAAACGGGTATCCTTCTCCCAGCCGGTTGCTTCAATCCAACCTTCAGCTGCTTCAATCACCTGCCTCATCTTTTTTCTATCAATAGCATCTGTAGGATGGGCAAAAGCTTCGCCCTGCCTTGATTTTACTTCAACAATTACCAGCTCATCCTTATCGACGGCAACAATATCCAGCTCGAGATGGCAAAAATACCAGTTGGTTGCCAAAATTTGATAGCCTTTCTTCACCAGATACTTTTCAGCAATCTGCTCTGCGATTCCGCCTTTTTCTCTGGTGTTTCTCTCATTTTCTTTCATTGCCTGAAACAATTTTAATATTACTCAGATTTCCCTGAAGGAAACTCCCTCCTTTTGTACATTTAATTCCCAATTATTGCCGAATACAACAGGAAGATTTATGGCATCGTGCCCGGCCGGAAATCCAAAACAGACCGGAAATGAATAATCTGCCACAGCTTCGGAGATAATCTCTTCTACCGTTCTCCCGAATGGTTCGGCATTGTCTTTCACCTCACTAAACTGACCTGCAACAAGTCCCTTTAAATCCTGAAGCTTGCCTGCAAGCCGGAGACTATGCATCATCCGGTCGGTATGATAAAGAAACTCCCCGGTTTCTTCGATAAAAAGGATCTTGCCCGACATGTCAATATCCAGAGGAGTACCGAGCAGGCTGTAGAGCAGTGATAAATTCCCGCCCACAACCATTGCAGCAGCATTTCCGGTCCGCCCTGACGGATGGTGACTTATTTCGTAATATGGTTTTCTGCCCTCCAGTGTGTGAATAAGTGACAACAAACTCTCACCCGGATTTCCCGTCTCATCCAGTGCACCTTTGAGCATGGCTCCGTGTATGGAGGGTATTTGCAGGTTGGAACACACATTGTGCAGTATGGTAATATCACTGAAACCAGCCACCCATTTGGGGAATAGCCTGAATTGTCCGAACCGCAGTTTACTGACCACACGGATGGTACCATAGCCACCCCTGGCAAACAGGATGGCCCTTACATCAGGATGATCCAGCGCCGCCTGCAAATCAGAAGTTCGCTCATCATCTGTACCCGAAAACTGGAAGTAACTGCCAAAAAGATGATCACCCTTCCAAACTCTGTATCCCCTTTGTTCCAGCCAGGAAAGGGAAGGATTAACCTGGTCAGGAGTTACTTTCCCTGCCGGGGCAACAACTGCAATCAGATCTCCGGGTTTTAAATAACGGACCTTTTGCATCAGCATTTTTCTGTGAAAGTAAACAATATCAAAGAAAACCAGAAGTAAGTATGTAAAATTCAGGTAAAATATACTGAAAAACATACGTACAAACTACCGAAGCCTTATCTTTGCCGCTCGTAAAACAAATTGAATACCTGATTTTCAAAAAGATTGACAGTATGAGCAAATTCAAGCGCACCCTAATCACATCGGCACTGCCATATGCCAACGGACCGATACATATCGGCCACCTTGCAGGAGTTTATGTTCCTGCCGACATATACGCCAGGTACCTGAGGATGAAAGGTGAAGAAGTGCTTTTTGTTGGAGGCTCCGACGAACATGGTGTACCCATCACCCTGAAGGCCAAAAATGAAGGAGTAACGCCTCAGGATATTGTGGATAAGTACCACGCCATGATTAAAGATTCATTTGCACAGCTGGGTATTTCGTTTGATGTATATTCACGTACCAGCGCCGCTGTTCATTACGAAACAGCGTCGGATTTCTTTAAAAAACTCTATGAAACAGGGAAATTTGTAGAGAAAACCTCTGAGCAATATTACGACGAAGAAAACCAGCAGTTTCTGGCCGACAGGTATATAGTGGGGACATGCCCCAGGTGCAGCTTTGAGAGAGCCTACGGTGACCAGTGTGAAAGCTGCGGAACCTCACTCAGTCCCACTGAACTGATCAGCCCGCGTTCAATGCTGAGCGGGAACACACCGGTCCTGAAAGAAACCAGACATTGGTACCTGCCACTCGACCAGTATGAACCATGGCTTAGAGAATGGATACTGGAAGGACACACCGAATGGAAATCCAACGTATATGGGCAGTGTAAATCCTGGATCGACAGCGGGCTTTTGCCCCGGGCTGTGACACGTGATCTGGAATGGGGCGTACCTGTTCCGATTGAGGGAGCCGACGGTAAAGTCATATACGTATGGTTCGATGCACCTATCGGCTATATTTCTGCTACCCGGGAACTCACCCCTGAATGGGAAAAATACTGGAAAGATCCGGAAACCAGGCTTCTGCATTTCATAGGTAAAGACAATATCGTCTTTCATTGCATAATATTCCCGGTAATGCTTAAGGCCGAAGGGAGTTTCATTCTGCCTGACAATGTCCCTGCCAATGAGTTCCTCAATCTCGAGGGTGACAAGATTTCCACATCGAGGAACTGGGCAGTATGGCTGCATGAATACCTTGATGAATTTCCGGGCAAGGAAGATGTTTTAAAATATGCACTAACGGCAAATGCCCCGGAAACAAAAGACAACGACTTTACATGGAAGGATTTCCAGGCACGCAATAACAATGAACTTGTGGCCATTCTGGGGAATTTTGTGAACCGGGCCATGGTACTAACCGAAAAATATTTTGATGGCATTGTCCCTGAAAGGGGTCAGACATCGGCATACGACGAAGAAACATTGACGTCCATTGACCGTATCAGGGCAGAAATTGAAAAAAGCCTTGATAGCTTCAGGTTTCGGGAGGCACAGAAAAATGCCATGGACCTGGCCCGGCTGGGTAACAAATACCTGGCCGACGAAGAGCCCTGGAAAGTAATAAAAACCGACCCTGAACGGGTAAAAACCATCCTGAACGTATGCCTTCAGGTAACGGCCAACCTGACCATCGCCCTTGAGCCCTTTCTTCCTTTCAGCATGGATAAATTACGCTATTTTCTGAATATGGGCAAACTATCCTGGCAAACGTTGGGCGATAAAAACCTGATGAAGCAGGGACAGAAATTAAATGCGTCGCACCTGCTTTTCGAAAAGATTGAGGATAAGGTAATCGAAAAACAGGTTCAAAAACTGCTCAATACAAAAATGGCCAATGAAATGGCCTCAGCTACTGCAGTGCCTGCGAAGGAGAATATCACCTTC
This sequence comes from uncultured Prolixibacteraceae bacterium, assembly GCA_964393915.1. GTDB lineage: Bacteria > Bacteroidota > Bacteroidia > Bacteroidales > Prolixibacteraceae > UBA1413. Next base: position 5,245 of record CAYMXK010000099.1, on the reverse strand, counting down.
GACCAGTTTGGTGCAATGGATATTCGTACCGGAACAGTACTTGAAGCAGAGAGGGTACCCAAAACCAAAAAGTTACTCAAACTGAAGATAGACACAGGCATTGACCAGCGAACCGTTGTTTCGGGCATTGCCGAATTTTATACCCCTGAAGAGATGGTGGGCAGGCAGGTTTGTATTCTGGTAAACCTTGAACCCAAACCGCTTAAGGGGATCGAGTCGAAAGGGATGATACTTTGCGCCCAGGATGCTGACGGAAAGCTGGTTTTGGTTTCCCCTGCCGATCTGGTAAAAAATGGTTCGGAGGTAAAATAACCACTATGATATTTGTAACCGGTGGAACAGGTCTGGTTGGCAGTCACTTACTGCTTTCGCTTCTTCAGCGGGGAGAAAAAGTAAGGGCATTGAAGCGCTATACGAGCAACCTCAACCAGGTGTTAAAAACTTTCCGATGGTATTCGGCCGATGCGGAAAAGCTTTTCCAGCAGATAGAATGGGTGGACGGCGACATGCTTGATATATATTCATTAGAACCATTGTTAGAGGGGGTGGAGGCTATTTACCATTGCGCTGCGGTAGTCTCTTTCGACAGCAACCAACGAATGGAAATGATAATCAGCAATGTAGAAGGCACAGCCAACCTGGTTAATGCAGCCATACAAAATGGGGTAAAACGTATTTGCCATGTAAGTTCCGTGTCGGCATTGGGAAAAACCGGCAGCGGGAAGCCTGTCAATGAGGAAACCAACTGGATACCCTCCAAAAAGAATTCATCCTATTCGGAAAGTAAATTTTTTGCAGAAACTGAAATATGGCGTGGTGTCGAAGAGGGCCTGGACGCAGTAATCGTTAATCCAACCATCATCATTGGGCCGGGAAACTGGGAATCGGGCAGTCCGGCATTCTTCCGCATGATAAACAAGGGAATGAAGTTTTACACGGGAGGCTCCACCGGGTTTGTCGATGTACGTGATGTGACCGCTATCATGATGCTCCTAATGGAAAAGGAGAATTTTGATTCAGCCAGGAACCAGCGGTACCTGGTCAATGCGGAAAACCTCTCCTACCGTGATTTCTTTAGGATGGTAGCTTCAGGTCTGGAAAAACCTGCACCTTCCCTTTATGCCAGCCCCCTGCTGCTTAAAATTGCCTGGCGGCTGGGAGCCCTTGCCTCATTTTTCACAGGCAGGGCAGCTCAAATCACCCGGGAGACTGCCTCAAGCGCCAGTTCAATCACCCGGTTTGACGGTTCAAAAATTACTTCAGATTTTGGCTTCAACTACCGCCCTGTTGCCGCAGCGGTTGAAAATACAGCAAAAATTTTTATTTCTGCACAAGCCTGCAGGTCAGGCATCTCTAAGCTTTAGGTCATCAGGCATGAAAAACCAGCAGAGGTACACTTGTGTGGAACAACATCTTCCGTGCTATACTCGGGTTGAATATGCGGGAAATCATGCTGCGCTTATGTGTGGTTAAAGCCAGCACATCCACCTTATTGGCCGTTATATATTTATCCAGTTCAGCAAGGATGTCATCTCCGACAATAAGCTGGCATTCAAAAGTTTTGCCTTCATATTTCTTGCGAAGGATGTCCCTCATCCCTTCGAGCCGGGCGAGATCCCATACAGGCTCATCGTTTTTGTTGATATGCACACATGATATCTCCGCATTGTAAGGCTTGATAATCCGCATCAATTTCTCCATTGCCACAAAGTCCTTTTCATCGAAATTGGTGGCATAAAGGATCTTACTGAAATTCCGGGCAATATCATCCGGAGTATCAGGTGGTATAACCAGTACCGGAAGGCGGGCAGAAGTAATGATCTCAGCAGTTACACTTCCTATGATATCGTATTCACTGCCTGCTTTTCCCTGGGTTCCCATGACAATCAGCATTACCCGGTT
>CAYMXK010000099.1:0-3243 GCA_964393915.1 uncultured Prolixibacteraceae bacterium | reverse complement strand
ATTTTGGCAGACTGGTTCCTGGCAATATCAAAAGCAATCTTGGCAGCCTTTTCAGAGTAATCCGAAAAATCGACCGGTACCAGAATCTGCCGATCCGGCTCAGTGCCCGGGTCCAGATTTTCTCCCGGTTTTCCCAAATACTCTTCCAGAACAGGGAAGGCTCTTTCGAGGTCTTCTTCGAGAATTTGTACCCGAACAGCCAGCGAAGAAGTTCCTTCAAGCAAATTAACATCTTCCAGGATGCATTCAATGCCCTCCTTTTCGAGCAGTGTTTTTAAAACCTGTGCTTTAACGAAAGGCAGAACGGCGATGGTTAATAATTTTTTATTCATGGCAGTATCGATTTTGGTTAATATTTTCCTGTTTAAATATTCGATAAATCGGGTTAAGATGTTACATTAATGTTGCTGTTTTTCCAACTTTCGCAAAAATCGACCTCTTTTTTTAACATTTTCCGCTAATCAGCTGTTGTTTAGGAGAAACTTTTATTTTGCTGATAATGGAAATAAATAATTTAACCTATATTTTGCTGATGGCAGGAACCATTATTGTTCCGTTATTGCTTAGTTTCGAAAAAGATGTTCAGTATTACAAAAAATGGAAATATCTGTTCCCTGCCATTATTCTTACTGGGATATTCTTTATTACCTGGGATATTATATTTGAAAAGAACGGAGTATGGAGTTTCAATCCCGAATTTTTGACGGGCAGCTACATTTTAAACCTGCCGGCAGAAGAGTGGTTGTTCTTTCTGGCTGTTCCCTTCTCCTGTACCTTTATATATGAAGTAATTAAAGTGAAAATGCCTGATTATGAAAGACCAAAGTTCTTTTCCTGGTTTACTTTGGCCATTATTGTAATTTCTTTACTGCTTTTCATATTTAATATCAACAGGTTATACACCTCGCTTAATTTTCTGTTCCTGGCGGTATATGCTTCATTCATATATTTCAGCAAATGGTTCACCCCTTACTATACCAAATTTTATCTGTCGTGGTTTGTTGGTCTGATACCCTTTCTGGTGGTAAATGGCATATTGACAGCCATGCCAGTAGTGGAATATAATCCTCTGCACAACACAGGTGTCAGGATATTCACTATTCCCGTAGAGGATTCCGGCTATTTTCTTCTGCTTTTTCTGATGGTGGTGAGCATATACGAATACCTGGCAAAAAGGAAATTTTACTGAAAAATGTTGTGGTTAAACCACTCAAAGTTTGTTATTTTGCTTCAAATTTCCTGAGTGATGACATTGATATATAAGATTTCCATTTACCTGTACCACATATTTGTATGGTTAGCCGCACCCTTCAACGGCAAAGCCCGGCTTTATATATCCGGCCGCAGTAAATGGCTGGTTAAATTGCAACGACAGGTCAACAGAGACGCCCGCTACATATGGATACACTGTGCTTCCCTGGGTGAATTCGAGCAGGGAAGGCCAGTCATTGAGGCTATCAGGGAGCAGCATCCGGAATACAGTATCGTTCTGACTTTCTTCTCGCCATCGGGGTATGAAATACGAAAGAAATATCCTTTTGCAGACATTATAAGCTATCTTCCTGCCGATACCCGACTGAATGCCAGAAATTTTCTGGATGTTATCCGGCCCGAGAAAGTGCTTTTTGTGAAATATGAATTCTGGTATCACTATATAAGCGAGCTTCAGCGAAGATCCATCCCACTTTACCTGGTCTCCGGAATATTCCGAAGTAACCAGGTGTTTTTTTCAGTAATGCCGTGGGGGAAATGGTTCCGGAATATCCTCAATGGCTTTACCCATTTGTTCTTGCAGGAGAATGATTCTGCAAGACTTCTCGAAAAAGCAGGCATAACGAAATACACCGTTGCAGGTGACACCCGGTTCGACAGGGTTGCCACTATTGCCAGAAGCGCAAAAGATATCCCGATTGTTGATAAGTTTACAGGCAACAAACCGGTTTTAGTGGCAGGAAGTACATGGAAGCCTGACGAGGAGCTGCTTGCAAGGTTTATTAGCATAAATCACAATTTCAAAACGATAATAGCCCCTCATGAAGTAACACCAGAAAATGTGAATAAACTGGAACGATTGTTGAAAAAACCCTCGGTTCGCCTCAGTCTGGCAATAGAGACAGATATCCACAGGTACGATGTGCTTATTGTCGACTCCATCGGTTTGCTCTCTTCATTATACCGCTATGGCAGTATTGCTTAGATAGGGGGGGGGTTTGGTGTAGGAATTCACAACATACTGGAGGCAGCTACGTTTGGGTTACCGGTCATTTTTGGACCCAATTACCAAAAATTCAGGGAAGCCCGGGATCTGGTAGACTTAGGTGCGGCATTCCCTGTAACCAGTTACGATGACCTCCATAATGCCATAAGGCTGCTGCTTGACGATGAGCAGTTAAGGAGTGAAAAGTCTCAAACAACCATAGATTATGTTAAGTTAAACCGGGGAGCAACGCAAAAAATAATAAATCAAACTTTCCAATAGATTCTTCTGATTTTACAAAATAGTATTGACAAAATGTGAATAAAAAAATCACGCATTACTGCCTGCCTGCTTGTGATTGCGCAAAATATTTCGTATCAATAAATTTTCATTTCTGCAAACTTTTCTGTTAAATTAATATGTTATATTATTGTATATCAATATATTAACACTTTAAAGTTGATAACTTCTAGAAAATTCCTCAAAAAAAGTATTCCAAATTCCTTCCATTGGCAGTATCTTGCAATGCATAACCATTGAATAACATATTCTCATTTGGGCATAGATTCTCAGGTATTTATAATTTACAATAACAGTATTCCAACGATAATCTAAAACATTTTTGCAATGATAACACAAGAAGTAGCAGTTGATGCTTCCACAGAGAAAAAGACCTACACACAGGATGAAGCTATCAGGGCATCACTGAAATATTTCAAGGGAGATGATCTCGCAGCAAGGGTTTGGGTAAATAAATATGCCCTGAAAGATTCTTTCGGAAACATTTTTGAGTTGACACCTGATGACATGCACAGGCGCCTGGCAGGCGAAATAGCAAGAGTTGAAAAATGCTATGCCAATCCAATGAGTGAGGAGGATATTTATCTGACCCTCAAAGAATTTAAATACATAGTGCCCCAGGGTGGTCCGATGACAGGCATTGGGAACAATTTTCAGATTGCTTCCCTGTCGAATTGCTTTGTAGTTGGAAACGATGGCAAGTCTGACTCTTACGGTGGCATTCTGAAAATTGACCAGGAACAGGT
>CAYMXK010000098.1:5106-13394 GCA_964393915.1 uncultured Prolixibacteraceae bacterium | reverse complement strand
TATTGCCGAGAATGTAGATGCCGGAATCTGGAACTGGATGCGTGTTTACGGTTCGAGTTCGTTAAATGAAATGAGCAGGGCTGGATTGAAAAGTGTTTCGGTGAATTACCTGTTCGACGACTATTGGCCGGGGGCAACCACCACCAGTATCTGGAAAGGGGTTATCGGGATGCTTTCCGAAGCGGCCAGCGTTCATGTTGCCACACCCATTTATGTTGAACCCAACGAATTGCGGACTTCCGGGAAAGGGCTGGGCAGTTACGACATCAGCATCAACATGCCTGAGCCCTGGAAAGGAGGCTGGTGGCGGTTGTCGGACATTGTCCGCTACGAACTCGAGAATACCTTTTCTTACCTGCACACATCCGCCCTACACAAAAAAGAAATCCTGCAATTCCGCAATGAGGTAACCCGTCGTGAGATAAAAAAGGGCAATGAAGAGGCGCCTTATTACTATGTTTTGCCAAAAAAACAACACGACCTGAGCGAGATGGTCGATTTGGTAAACCTCCTGCACCGTCACGGAATTAGCATGTATCAATTGAAAGAGGATATTGTGTGGAACAACAGGAATTTTCACAAGGGCGATATGGTAGTTCCCATGGCGCAGCCTTACCGTGCTTTTATAAAAGAAGTCCTGGAAAAGCAGAAGTTTCCGGCACGGTACTATACTGCAGGCGGAGAACTGATCCGTCCATACGACATTACTTCCTGGTCGTTACCACTGCACAAAGGCGTTGAGGCTGTTGAAATAAATACTCCCATTCCAGCGATGGCAGGGAAGCTGGAGCCTTTAGCTTTTCCATTCAGGTTATGGCATGAACCAACTGAGGGCAGCAACTGGGCGCTGTTTTCCTCATCGAACAACGAAAGTTATAAAGCAGCCTTTATCGCTTCGAAGGAAGAGTCAGAAGTTGAGCGTACCCTAGAGGAATATACCGCAGGTGGGGAGACCTTCCCTGCAGGCAGTTTTTTGGTACCTGTAAACGAATCGTTTAACACAATATCTGAAAATCTCAGTGTAAGCCCGGTTTACTTCAACGAAAAGCCCGAAGTCTCCACCTCTAAGTTCAAAATCCCGAGGGTTGGGATTGTCGAAACCTGGCATCATGATATGGATGGAGGCTGGACCCGTTACCTGTTTGATAAATACCAATTTCCATATAAGGTTTTGCGGCCGGATGAACTGCAGACAGTCAATCTGCAAAGTGATTTCGATGTGTTGATTTTTACCGACCGTTCCAAATCAATTTATATGACAGGAAAACCAGAGAGCGATGGAAAGCCTGTACCTACCAACTATCCGCCTGAATATGCCAAAGGAATGGAGAAAAAGGGGTTTGACAGCCTTATGAAGTTTGTGAACAACGGGGGTAAGGTAATGGCATGGGGGCCGGCAACTGAACTGTTTCTGGGGGCTATTACATTAGGCGATAAAGACGATAAGGATAAGGAAGAGTTTATGCTGCCGGTAAGTGATGTCGGTAAAAGCCTTACTACACAAGGTTTGTATATTCCCGGTTCATTGTTGCGGGTAAATTTCCGTACAGAACATCCGCTTGCCTGGGGAATGCCTGAAAATGGCGGCGTTTTCCATCGGGGAACACCTGCTTTTCGTACGTCAATACCTGGTCTGGATATGGACCGGCGTGTGGTGGCGACTTTCCCAGAAGACAATATCCTGTTGAGTGGCTATGCAGAAAAAGAGGAACTTTTAAAAAGGGAAGCCGCTTTGGTGTGGGTAAAGAAAGGCAAAGGCCAGATTGTGCTTTCTTCCTTTAACCCGCAATTCAGGGCATCAACACCTGTAACATTTAAGCTGTTGTTTAATGCGGTTTTATTGGAATAAACTTTCTGATTTTAATCCAGGAAACATGGCCACATGAACGCAACCTATTTTCATCTCCATAGGGAAATGATGTTGATATGAAGGTGTTTGTGGATGGTGCTGATTAAGGAACTTCTGGGGGGGCAATATTTTTCAACTGATGGTTAAGGAGAGGCAGCAGGTTGTCTTTGCGAATTTGACAAAGTTGCCATGAAGATGAGGTATGCTATAAGCTATTTTGGATAAATATTTTCTAAATTGCGCTATAGATTTAAACCGGCTTTTCGTTTTTCAATGTTGCAGTTTAATGAAAGCATAATACTTCAGAAAGTACGGGACGGAGATTTGTCTGCCTTCCGGCAATTGTACCACCTTTATTTTCAGAGGCTGTTTTTGTTTGCTCAAAAGTTTGTGGGCGCCGAACAGGCAAAAGATGTGGTGCAGGACTGTTTTTATAACTTTTGGATTAACCGTGCAAAGATTGAAATTACCACTTCCGTTTCGGCGTATTTATTTACTGTAATAAAAAACAGGTGCTTTAAATTGTTGAAGAAGGAGCAAAGGAAAAATATCAATGAGCATAATTTTCGGCTGAAACTGAAACAAGACGAGCTGAAATATTTTATCAATTCTGAAAAAAGTATCTTCGAATTCGATGTCAAAGACCGTATCGGGAAGGTAATAACGCAGCTTCCCGAAAAATGTGCAGAGGTTTTTATGGAAAGCCGTTTTAATGGATTGTCAAATAAAGATATTGCCGATAAATTCGATATTTCAATAAAGGCCGTTGAGAAGCACATTTCAAAATCATTAAAATTGTTCAGGGAGGAATTTAAGGATATCATATCTCTGGTTATGGCAATTTGCCTGCAAAATATTTTTTAAAAAAATCAAACTCCGGGGTAGGGTTGCTGCACCTCAAAATACTCGTATAGTATATGGAAAGAAACCAAATCCAGATTGAACAGGTTATTCGTAACTATTTACAGGGGAATGCCACAGTGGATGAAGAGAAAATGCTGTACCTCTGGCTTAAGGATAATCCTGAAAACCGAAAACTGCTGTTTCGGGAAAAGGATATATGGCAAGCTGCAGAACTGGGCACCAGGGAGTTAAACGATATTGAGTTGGAGAATTGGTTTGAACTTCAGTATCGGATTTTTGGCACGAAACAAAAAGCTCTTCATCTGAAACAAATACTCCGGTTTGCAGCGATCATAATTTTTGCCCTGGGAGCAGGTTGGTTGGGGCATTATTTTTATTCATCTGATTTCTTTAGAATAGAACAGGCAGAATTTAAAACTGTTAAAGTTTCAATGGGACAGATAAAAGAGATTTTTCTGGCTGATGGAACGCATGTGTGGCTCAATTCAGACTCACAGCTTTCCTTTCCCTCCAATTTTTCGGAAAAGAACCGGGAGGTTGAACTCAGCGGTGAAGCTTTTTTTGAAGTTACTGCCAATGAGGATTCTCCTTTTCTGGTTAAAACAAAAAACCATACCGTTAAAGTAACCGGGACCCGGTTTAATATTTGTGAATATCCTGAAAATAAGATAATTGAAACAACACTTGAAGAAGGAAAGGTGAAAATCTTAACGGGCAATTTTACCAAAGATTTATTCCCCGGACAACAATCCAGTTATAATACCCAAACAGCGAGAATACGAATCAGCGAACCCGATTTTGAAGTGTATACTGCATGGAGAGAGGGTCGTTATGATTTTAAAAACCAGCCGGTCAGTAAAGTATTTAAAATTATTGAACGGTGGTGGGACGTAACAATTGAATATCCCGAAGAAGCATTTAAAAATGAAAGGATTTCGGGTGTTTTGAGAAGATATAAGCCTTTGGACCAACACTTTATGGTTATCCGGGAGTTAGTTCCATTAGAATATAAAATTGAAAACGATCTGATAACCGTTAAGGGTAAGATATAAACCATTTTACTAACAAACTTAAACTAAACTGCCTATGAAATAAAACAACTGCCAATATTTACAAAAAAAAACGGGAAATGCGCCACACACTCCCCGTTTGGTTCATTTAGAAAATTTGATTCATTAACTAAAATCATAGCTAAAATATGGAAAAAAAATCAATTTTTCATTTTCTGCCGAAAGACAGAAAGTGTAAACAAATTTTACTGATTATGAGGATATCGTTAATATTAATGCTCGCAGCCGTGTTTAATGTTACGGCAAATGTTTATTCACAATCAGTCAGGGTTGATCTGAATTTAAAAGATGCCTCACTCGAAAAGGTGTTTCAGTCGATCCAGGAACAAACCGAGTTCGACTTTTTCTATAAAAACGAGTATTTGCCTGCGGATAAAACCATTAGTAAGGCTTATGCCAATGCCAAAATCGATGAGGTACTGGATGATGTCCTTGAAGGGACAGGTTTAGTTTATCGCGTGCTGAACAAGGACATTGTAATTACCAAAGGGAAGGATTCCGCTACCGGAAAAGAAGAGTTAATTGCACAACAGCAAACCAAAACGATTACAGGAAAAATTACGGATACCTATGGAGAACCTTTGCCAGGTGTCGCAGTAATTATTCCGGGTACAACAACGGGTACCATCTCGAGGCCGGACGGATTATTCGAACTGACTATTCCTTCGAATGCAAGTGCATTATCCCTTTCGTTTATGGGGTTTAAAACCCAGACAATTCAACTGGGAGCGGGTACAACTGTTAATGTTGTAATGGAGCTGGATATTATTGGCCTTGAAGAGGTTGTAGCCATTGGTTATGGAACAGTAAAAAAGAGTGACCTGACCGGTTCGGTTACCAAGATTAAGGCTGAAAAGTTCGATACACAGCAAGCTGCCAATTTGTTGCAGTACCTTGCCGGAACGGTGGCAGGCGTAAATGTAAACAACAGCACTTCAGCCTCAGAGAGTTCAAGTATTGAAGTGAGGGGGCCCACATCACTGAATGCCAACAATTCTCCCCTGATCGTACTGGATGGTGTTATTTTCAATGGCAATATCACTGATATTAACCCCAATGACATTGAGAGTATCGACATTCTGAAGGATGCAAGTTCAGCGGCGGTTTTCGGATCACGGTCAGCTTCAGGGGTTGTGATAATTAACACCAAAAAAGGATCAGGCGACAAAGTAACCATCAATCTTTCTTCCCAGCTTGGTGTTACGGGGCTAACCAAGGAAATTCTGCCCTACGGTCCGGAAGGGTATCTGCAATTTCGCCAGGATTTTCTCCGGAGAACCAACCCTTCACTTCCCGGGGCATATTATGACAATCCAAACTCCCTTCCGGATGGAGTTTCGCTCGATACCTGGCAGAAATACGATGCAACCGTAAATCCCGACCCACAGGATGCATGGATGAACCGTTTGAAACTGCGGGAAATTGAAAAGAAAAACCTGTTGGACGGGAAGACATTTGACTGGTACGATGAAGCCAGGAGGAGCGGTATCCGGCAAAATTATGATGTCAGCCTGACCGGGGGGACCGGTGCCTTGAGGTATTACTGGTCCGCCGGTTATACCGACAACGAAAATTACATAGTTGGCGATGATTACCAGATTATCAGGTCACGATTGAATACCGATGCCACAGTGACCGATTACCTGAAGGTGGGTATGAATGCCCAGTTCAGCAGCAAGGACGAAAGCAATGTGGGGGTCGGTCTTGGCTCTATCTCCAGTCAGAGTCCTTACGGTCAGCTTTACGATGAAGATGGAATCCTGAAATGGTATGGGCACGATGACTCAAATTATGCCAACCCGTTCATGAATTATTACAATTATGACAAACACAATACCACCCAGAATCTTTTTGCCAATATCTACGGAGAGTTGACGCTGCCTTTTGGGATCAGCCTGAAAACATCGTTTATTAACCGTTATGACTTTACGAAGAATTACTATTTCAACCCTTCAACAACTCCTGTAGGAAGCAGAACAGGGGGATTTGCACAACGTATTAATTCATCGTTGTATGAATGGCAAATCGACAACATCCTGACCTGGAAGAAAACATTCGGGGTACATGATTTTAATGCCACCTTCCTATATAATGCCGAAAAGAGGCAAACCTGGAGGGACGTGGGTGAGAATATCGGATTTCTTACGAGTGAGGCTTTATCGTATCACCAGTTAAATGCAGGCTCATCTCCCACTATAGTTAATAATGATACTTACAGTACCGGGAATGCCATGATGGGACGTCTTAACTATTCCCTGCTGAGCAGGTATTTTCTTACACTCACCTATCGTCGCGACGGGTATTCAGCCTTTGGGCAATTAAATCCTTATGCCAATTTCCCTTCTGCCGCAGTGGCCTGGAACATTAAGAATGAAGAATTCTTTAAAGCAGACTGGGTTACCAATCTGAAACTGCGTCTCTCTTATGGTGTAAACGGAAACCGCGATATCGGTATATATGATGCGCTTGCTCAACTCGGAACCACGAAATACCTGAGCGGCACCACCCTGATTTCAGGGATTTACAGTGCCACAATGGCGAATGCGGATCTGCGCTGGGAAAAGACAACCGCTTTGAACGGGGGAGTTGATTTTGCCTTATTTGAAGGCAGAATCGCAGGTAATTTAGAGGTATACAAAATGACAACTACCGACCTGTTGCTGCTACGCAGCCTTCCTGCCATCATAGGGTATCAGAGCGTGATGTCAAATATGGGACAACTGGATAACAAAGGGTTCGAATTTACAGTGGACACCCGTAACTACAGCAATAAAAATATTTCGTGGAATTCTTCACTCGTTTTCTCATTTAACCGGAATGAAATTGTTAAACTATATGGTGAGATGATTGATGTACTTGATAGTGAAGGAAATGTTATCGGTCAAAAAGAAGCCGACGACAGGGCGAATGGCTGGTTCATTGGTCAGTCGATCGACAGGATATGGGACTACCGTTCTTTGGGTATCTGGCAACTTGGCGAAGAAGATGCAGCCAAATCGTTCGGTAAGGCCCCCGGTGATTTAAAGCTTAATGATCCTGACGATAACGGGGTGTCGACCCAGGAAGATAAGGAATTTCTTGGCTACAGGAGACCAAGGTATCGTTTGGGGTTCAGAAATGACGTCTCGTTCCTGAAAAACTTTGCTTTCACATGTTTTATCCGTGCAGATTTGGGGAGCATGAGTACCAATGGACTGCTGAGGCATAACAGCCAGACAGCAGACCGGGAGAATGCCTGGAATATCCCTTATTGGACGCCCACCAATCCGAGCAATACCCACACCCGTTTGAATACAGTGAATACTCCGCCATTCGTGCCTTATGAAACAAGAAGTTTTGTCCGCCTGCAGGATGCTTCATTGTCTTATAACATTCCACGGTCAATCATTAATAAGCTCAATATCAGCCGCTGGAGGGTGTATGTCTCCGGAAGGAATATGCTTACCTTTACCAAATGGAGCGGATGGGATCCGGAATCAGGAAATACCCCGATGCCACGTGTTTATTCATTTGGGATTGACTTAACATTATAATTTTAAAAATGAATTATCATGAAAGAAATTAAGAAACTTATATCGGTTGCGTTTATCCTGGGCTTCATGTCGTGCAGTGAAAGTTTCCTGGAGATTAATCCACTTTCGATTTATACTCCGGAGTCTATCTACACCGATGAGACCGGATTCAACGGTGTACTCGTAACCCTAAGAAAAAACCTCCGGGTTGAATTTTATGGACAGGTGGGCGGAATCGGGTGTGAACTTATTGCATCGGACATGGCCATAGGTGCCAATAAGGGAGCCGATGCCACGCACAATTTCGATACACAACTTCTTCCTACCGGCTCAGGAAACACCTATAACTTTTTTTGGCTTTGGAATAATGCCTATAATCAGATAAGGAACGCCAATGTGGTGCTGTCGCGCATAGATAAGGCCAATATAAAAAGTGAAACGATCAAAAAGGAGATTGTTGCTGAAGCGTTGTTTCATCGTTCCTACTGGTATTATCGCCTTGTCCATGTTTACGGTGACGTTCCCTTCCTTTCAAAGGAATATATTGCGCCAAAAATTGATTTTTATACCCATGCGCGGAAAACCATCTTAAATAAGATTCAGGAGGATATGAATGTTGCAGTTCAGGGTCTTCCTGTGACGGTTGTCCCGGGTGCGGTTTCAAGGGCTGCTGGTTATCATTTACTGGCAAAAATATGTCTTGCCAACAGTAAATTCAGCGAGGCTGTAACTGCTGCCACATCGGCTATAAATGGCGGGAATGCGCTGATGACTGCCCGTTTTGGACACGTAGCCTCTGATCCCAAATACAATGTGATCTGGGACCTTCACCAAAAGGAAAATAAAAGTCTGGCTGGAAACAAGGAAGGATTACTCGTTGTGCAGGACAAGTTTGGTTTCCCCGATGCAGAGGTGTCTGGCGGGACCCAGGCCATGCGCCGTTATGTGCCTGCATGGTGGAACAACTACATCAGGGATCCCGACGGAAAACAT